>NZ_PQCE01000005.1:0-230044 GCF_002964725.1 Pseudoalteromonas sp. T1lg76 | reverse complement strand
AAAAGCAGAATATTAAACCCGCTTGGATGTTGATCACAGAAGGCTGGTAAACAGAGCTGTTTTAACAATACTTCCCTGTAGCTTGGTTACTTCGGTCATCCATGACCTCACCTCAGTAAGCTGCGAAGCTGTGCTTCGGTCTTACTTCGCCTAATTAAAGAAACCTGTTGCAGCAATGCAGCGGGTTTTTTGCGTTTGTAGGTCGGTCTTTTAGGCCGACATTGCGGCATGGATCTGCACCTTTTTGGGGTTATCGGCACTATGCTCCTGTATTGCTCTACTATAGTCCTCTTTGTCGGGGTAAACCCCGACCTGCAACGGGGTGAACGGCAATGGTTTATCAGGCCGCTAGGTCACTGCACCTGCGTTGCCTATTGTCGGCCTAAAGGCCAACCTACAATCCAAGGCGGCAAAGATGGAGCCATAACATGGCTGGTTTGGCGGGCAACAAAAAAGCCGCTATAAAAGCGGCTTAATATAATGGTTCAGAAGAATTACTTACTGTTCCCAGTAGGCCTGTTCTAAACAATCTTCACGTTCTGGTAGACCACGGGTTAAGCGTGGAGAATGCTGTACCAATACTTCGTAGCTGGCACGGTTTGCATACTTGCTGATCTGCGCCAAAGACGAGTAGGTGATCGCTGCATGTTCATGCTTGGCCGAGTTGGGCACATTCAACTTATGATATTCATTCGCGCTGATATCGTGTAGCACGGCGGCCAGGGCACAATGCCGGCACCATTGGTGTTTTTAATGCTGTCCGGTCCACCCATAAACGGAGCGGTATGGCTGTATGCTTTAATCGGAGTGTCGCAGTCCTGCTTGCGCATGGCACGGGAAAACTCGTAGCGATTAAAGTCGGCAATGGCGCCAGGTAATAACGGATACTCGGTTTCACGCTGGCATGACTCATCGACATAACCGGCCATAAACATGCCTTTTTCGCCTGCGGTACAGATCACCAGATCAACCCAGTCCAAGGCCTTATCGGCGGCCAATAGGGGATCTTCAAAACCTGTGATGGCTTCCCCTTCTTCCTCATTCATGGCGAGGATATCAACGTGCTTTTGCACAAACTCAGCCCACCATGTGGGGTCTTGTTCGATCAAAAAGCGGGTGCCCAGAGTCAGTACCACGGGGACGCCGGCATCATTGGCGTATTTTACCGCCTGCATGGTGGCGTCGGTCATGGTTTCAGCTCCTTGAGTACGCATAAGGTAGGCGCTGATCACTAGGGCCGAAGAGTCTTGGATAAGCTCTTTATCTATGGACTCGGGACGAAGATGGTTCATTAGTCCGGCACTGATGGCAAAGGTACGCTCACCACTTTCATCGATCAGGGTAAAGCAGCGGCCGATAGGGCCATCCACGGGCTGCAGATAATCCAGGTCAACACGGCTTGAGGTATTGCAGAGAAAACGATAGGCATAGCTGCCTATTTTGATGTTTTCACTCATAACCCCAAGCAATACCGAGCGATCATCGGCCAGCACAGAATAATTGTGCATGGTATTGCCTATGGTGCCACCGGCAAACTCGTAGTCGATCATCTCGTTGAGTTTAAGACGATCGTACAAGGCATTGGTGGTTTCACTGTCGATCACCTGAGACATGCCTCGACGTAGACCAAACTCATCAAGAAAAGCTAAATCGACCTTGGCTTCAATATCGACCACGATCTGATCAATACCGACAATGTAGCTGCGTTTAAGGCGCGACTCGGCATTGATTTGATTAGTAAGTGGATCTTTCTCTTCCACCGGAAAATAATGTTTGTGTCTTCGACGACCAGGAAACTTCATGACTTACCCGTTTGCGGTATTCATAGAACAAAAAAAGCGGCGAATTATAGCCTAAATTAGCCCTCGCAGGCTATGCCATGGCTTATAAAATTGCCCGAAATAGCGATATAATCACCGCTTTATTGTAGCTATTTGAGCGAATATGAGTGAATTTGATGACAAGTACTGGATGCAAAAAGCATTGGCTTGTGCACAACGTGCTGAACAAATAGGAGAAATTCCCGTTGGCGCGGTGGTGGTGAAGGATAACCAGCTGATTGCCGAGGGGTGGAATCAATCTATCACCTTGAACGACCCATCCGCCCATGCGGAAATGATGGCGATTCGCGCTGCCGGGGAAGTGCTCAATAACTACCGTCTGATTGATTGTACCCTCTACGTTACCTTAGAGCCTTGCTCCATGTGTGCCGGGCTTTTGGTGCATAGTCGTATCGACCGTTTGGTCTTTGGTGCCACGGATCTTAAAACCGGCTCGGCGGGGTCGATTATGAATCTGGTACAGGAGCCGCGCTTAAACCATCAGCTTGAGGTGACCTCGGGGGTACTGGCTGAGGAATGTTCGGCGCAGTTATCGGCGTTTTTTAAACGTCGTCGGCAAGAGCATAAAGAATTGAAGAAAGCGCGACAGCAGCGCACGGAGGAGAATTAAGACTCCGCCATACGCTGTTGCTCTAGCTCTTCCATTTGCTGGGCGGCAAACATACGGCAACGCCAGAGGATTTTACTGTGAGTGTTCTTTCTTAATACGCGACGACGTTTGGCACTAGAAAGTTGCACGCGTTGTTTAAAGCTATGCGTTCTACGACGTTTCAACATAGTACTACTCCTGAAAGTGAGAGGGGAGAGCTACCATAACATCACGTTTAAGTGACAGTTTTATGGCATTCCTGCTGATTCTTCCGTGGCGCTGGCATCAGCGACATCCAGAGCTTGGTTTTCATCTAACCACACTAAGGTGTCGTAGTAGCGCCTTATATTATCTACGTAGGTTACGGCAACATCTCCACGCGCATAACCATACTTTGTTGTTCGATAATAGCGTTTCTTCACCAGCAGCGGTAGGTATTTTTTAACGTCGGCCCATTTGTCCGGATCGTCACCGCCGCGTTCGGTTAAGGCTCGGGCGTCGTTCACATGACCCCAGCCGACATTATAAGAAGCTAAGGCAAACCAGGTGCGATCCGGTTGTGGAATACGATCCGGCACCCGTTCTAGTAAATAGCGCAGATACTTGGCGCCGCCATCAATATTTTGTTCCGGCTTAAGACGATTTTTAACCCCCACCTGCTTGGCGGTGGGCAGGGTCAGCATCATGATACCGCGAACCCCGGTGGGGGATTTAGCGCGGGGGTCCCACATCGACTCCTGGTAACTAAGCGCCGCCAGCAAACGCCAGTCGAGCTCATGGGCATATTGCTTAAACCAAGGCGCGTATTTAGGTAGGGTATCGGCCACGGCCTCAATAAAGGCCAGGGTATTCACATAGTTGAACTGGCGTACATGACCAAAGTATTTTTCTTCTAACGCATAGAGACGACTATTTTCTTTTACCTCGCCGAAGAACTCTATCATCAGGGCATAAAGAGAATCATCATCGTCTTTGCGCATCAGCCAGGCTATGGGGTCATTACGGGTGACCGAAAAGCCGATGCTGAGATTGGGGTGATAACGGCGAAACAGCGCCAGGGTATGAGAGTCCGCCAGGGTGTAATCGATTTCGCCATCGATAATGGCCTGCAGCAATTCGGCTTCATCCAGCTCATCTGTTTCATCCCAGGTGAGTTGCGGAAATTGCTTTTGTGCTCTGAGCAAACTTTGCGAGTGGCTGCTGCGCGCTAAGACGGTGAGCTTGCCTTCCAGGTCTTCGAAATCCCGAGGGCGAGGGCGCCCTTGTTTATACACCAGTTTCTGGCTGATGGTGCGATAGCTTGGACCAAAGCGATAGTGCTCGGCCCGGCTCGGTGAGTAGCCGATCCCCGAGGCGACTAAATCAAGGGAGCCGTTATCTAGGCGCGCAAACATATCACTGAGGCTGAAAAAGGGCACTATATCCAGTTCAACCCCCATATAGTCGGCAAACTCCTGCGCCAACTCATATTCAAAGCCTTGCTCGCCCTGAGTGCCATGGTAATAATTACTGGCGCCGGCCAAGGTACCCACTCTTAGGGTTTTGGTGTGATAAATATGTTCCAGTTGCGTTGGTTGTTGTGGCTCACTACAGCCAAAAAGTGCCACTAAAGCAATTGATAACAAAAATAATCTCACAGCCAGCCCCTGTCGCTTTGTAAGCTACTCTTATAACAAAACCAAGGCCTTGCGTCACCACTACTTTGCGGCAATACGAGTAACATCATTAAATGCGGACAATCGTCCTTGTCGCGCGCCCTTTAACTCGCATTTTAAGGGAAATTAAGTATAATGCGCGGCAACTGTCGTTCAATCCTTAACCCCGGATGATAATACCTATGTTGATCCTTCGCGGTGCGCCAGCACTTTCCGATTTTCGCGTTCAAAAAGTGCTTACTCTGTGTAAGCAAGCTAACCTTCCCGTAACTGATGTCTATGCCGAGTTTATGCACTTTGCTGACCTAAAAGCAGAGTTAAGTGCCGACGAGCACACTAAACTTGAGAAGCTACTGACTTACGGGCCGCATATTCCAGAGCACGAGCCGCAAGGTACGCTGATCCTGGTAACACCGCGTCCAGGCACGATTTCACCTTGGGCTTCTAAGGCCACCGATATCGCCCATAACTGCGGTCTAACTCAGGTTCACCGCATCGAGCGTGGTATCGCCTACTATGTTGAAGGTGACTTAAGCGTCGAGCAGCAGCAAGAGGTTTCTGCTCTGCTACACGACCGCATGACCGAAGCGACACATAGCACACTTGAAGAAGCCAGTAAGCTGTTCACCAATGAGCAGCCGCGCCCAATGTCATCGGTTGACATTCTTGGCGGTGGCCGTGAAGCGCTAGCAAAAGCAAACGTTGAGCAGGGCTTTGCCTTAGCGGACGACGAAATCGACTACCTGGTTGAGAACTTCCAGAAGCTAGGTCGTAACCCGAACGACATCGAACTATTTATGTTCGCCCAGGCTAACTCTGAGCACTGTCGTCACAAGATCTTTAACGCCGATTGGACTATCGACGGCGTAGAGCAGCCTAAATCGCTGTTCAAAATGATTAAAAACACCTACGAGCAAAACAGCGTAAACGTATTATCTGCTTATAAAGATAACGCCGCAGTAATGAAGGGCTCGGTAGCGGGTCGTTTCTTCCCTGATTTTGTTGGTGAATACACTTATCATCAGGAAAACATCGAAATCCTGATGAAGGTTGAAACTCACAACCACCCAACGGCTATTTCTCCTTTCTCTGGTGCCTCTACCGGTTCTGGTGGTGAAATCCGTGATGAAGGTGCAACGGGCCGTGGTTCTAAACCAAAAGCGGGTCTGGTTGGTTTCACCGTATCTAACCTACGCATCCCAGGCTTTGAACAGCCGTGGGAAACCAAGTACGGCAAGCCGGGTCGTATCGTTGAAGCCCTTGATATTATGATCGAAGGCCCACTGGGTGGCGCGGCGTTCAACAACGAATTTGGTCGTCCAAACCTACTAGGTTACTTCCGTACCTACGAAGAATTAGTAAACAGCCACAATGGTCAAGAAGTGCGTGGTTACCACAAGCCAATCATGATCGCCGGTGGTCTGGGTAATATCCGTACCGAGCACGTACAAAAAGGTGAAATCCCTGTTGGTGCTAAGCTAATCGTACTGGGTGGCCCAGCGATGAACATCGGCCTGGGTGGCGGTGCTGCTTCATCTATGGCCTCGGGTCAGTCTAACGAAGACCTGGACTTTGCCTCTGTACAACGTGAAAACCCAGAAATGGAGCGTCGTTGTCAGGAAGTGATCGACAAGTGTTGGCAACTAGGTGATGACAACCCAATCGCATTTATCCACGATGTGGGCGCAGGCGGTCTATCAAATGCCTTCCCTGAGTTGGTAGACGACGGTGGCCGTGGTGGTATTTTCGAACTTCGTAATGTACCAAACGATGAGCCGGGCATGGCGCCACACGAAATCTGGTGTAACGAATCACAAGAGCGTTATGTTCTTGCAGTAGCAGTAGAAAACTTCGAACGTTTCGAGCAAATCTGTAAGCGTGAGCGCGCACAATATGCGGTTATTGGTACAGCGACCGAAGAGCGTCACCTGCGTGTTGCCGACTCACACTTTGGCAACAACCCGGTAGATCTTCCTCTTGAAGTGCTACTTGGTAAAGCACCTAAGATGCACCGTGACGTAACGTCAAAACAAGCACAAGGTGAAGCGCTAGAGACTGCTCAGATTACAGTAAAAGACGCGGTTCAACGTTTACTTCGTTTACCTGCGATTGCAGAGAAAACCTTCCTTATCACCATTGGTGACCGCTCGGTAACCGGTTTGGTTGCGCGCGACCAGATGGTTGGCCCTTGGCAGGTGCCGGTAGCAAACTGTGCGGTAACAGCCGCTGCATTTGATACCTACCATGGTGAAGCCATGTCTATGGGTGAACGTACCCCTGCTGCACTGCTTAACTTTGGTGCTTCCGCTCGTCTGGCGGTAGCCGAGTCACTGACCAACATCGCTTGTGCAGATATAGGTTCACTAAACAACATCAAGCTATCTGCAAACTGGATGGCTGCAGCGGGTCACCCGGGTGAAGATGCGGGTCTTTACGAAGCGGTAAAAGCCGTGGGTGAAGAGCTGTGTCCAGCACTTGGCCTGACTATCCCTGTTGGTAAAGACTCAATGTCGATGAAGACCACATGGCAGGATAATGGTGAAGACAAGGCGGTAACTGCGCCATTGTCACTGGTTATCACTGCGTTTGGTCGTGTTGAAGACATTCGTAAAACGGTAACGCCTCAGCTTCGTACCGACAAAGGCGAGTCAACCTTGCTGCTTATCGACCTGGGCGCTGGCCAAAACCGTATGGGTGCATCTAGCCTGGCACAGGTTTACAAGCAACTTGGCGATAAGACCCCTGACGTTGATAGCCCAGAGCTACTAAAAGGCTTCTTCGAAGCCATGCAGGCGCTGGTAAGCGAAGAGAAACTACTTGCTTACCATGACCGTTCAGACGGTGGTTTATTCGTAAGCGTTGCGGAAATGGCGTTTGCTGGTCACACAGGTGTGACGCTTGAACTAGACGCGCTAGTCGGTTCTGACCTTGAAGTGCTATTCAACGAAGAGCTAGGTGCGGTTATTCAGGTTCGCAATAGCGACTTGGATGCGGTTAAAGCGGTACTTGCTAATCACGGTCTTGCGGCAATGAGCCACGAGATTGGTACCTTGAACCATGCCGACCAGCTAATCATCAAGCGCGGTGGTGCTGCACTTGTTGATAACAGCCGTACCGAGCTTCGTCTAGCCTGGGCTGAAACTACATATCAGATGCAGTCTCTACGTGACAACCCAGCTTGTGCACAGCAAGAGCATGACGCAAAAGCGGATGCGAAAGACCCTGGTCTGAATGTGAAGCTAAGCTTCGACATCAATGAAGATGTTGCTGCGCCTTACATTGCTACCGGTGCTAAGCCGAAAATGGCTATCTTGCGTGAGCAGGGTGTTAACTCTCACGTTGAAATGGCGGCGGCATTTAACCGTGCCGGCTTTGCGGCCATCGACGTACATATGAGCGACATCCTTGAAGGTCGTTTGACTCTTGAAGAGTTCAAAGGCCTTGTAGCTTGTGGTGGCTTCTCATACGGTGACGTACTAGGTGCCGGTGAAGGTTGGGCTAAGTCGATTCTATTCAATGACATGGCTCGCGAGCAGTTCCAAACCTTCTTTGAGCGTCAAGATACTTTCAGCCTTGGTGTATGTAACGGCTGTCAGATGATGTCGACACTACGCGAATTGATCCCAGGCACAGAGCACTGGCCACGTTTCGTAACCAACCAAAGTGAGCGTTTCGAAGCCCGTGTTGCCCTAGTTGAAGTACAAGACAGCCCGTCTGTGTTCTTCAATGGCATGGCCGGTTCACGTATGCCTATCGCTGTTTCTCACGGTGAAGGTCGTGCCGAGTTCGCAAACGATGCGGCAATCCAAACTGCGGTTAACTCAGGCACAGTTGCGGTTAAATACGTGGACAACTACGGTAACCCAACCATGCAATATCCGGCGAACCCGAATGGTTCTCCAGAGGCAATCTCGGGTATTACTTCTACCGATGGTCGTGCAACAGTAATGATGCCACACCCAGAGCGTGTATTCCGCGCCGTGGCCAACTCATGGCACCCGGATGAGTGGAAAGAAGATAGCCCATGGATGCGTATGTTCCGTAACGCACGTAAGCACATTGGCTAACACCTGGATTAATTTTTGGGTTAATTACCAAAGATAACAAAAAGGCTGCATTTGCAGCCTTTTTTGTGTGCGGCGTATTCAGTTTCTCCGTGTTAGTATTAAGCCAAAGGTTAAGCTAAAGGAAGGCTATGCTGCGGAAGGCTTTTTTAATATTACTTGGAGTAATCTTAGTGCTTGTCACCGCGCTTGCGGTGGCCTATGGGTTTCGCAGCGAACTCACCCATATGCTGGCCAAGCATTATTTACAGCATCAGGGCGCCACGCTGACCTGCGCGCGCTGGCAATGGGGCTCCCAGTTGTTAGCCATAGATGCCGACCGGCTGTGCCTCGAATATCAGGGTCATTCTTTGACCTTGGAAGACGTCACCCTAACGCCGACGGCCCTGCATATAGCGAGAGCCCATGTTCAAGCGGGTCCCATCGCCAGCGATGATGACCAGGATAAACAAGCCAGCCCCTGGCAACCGGCACCCTTGGCCTTATTGCTGCCCCTAAAAAGACCTTTACTGAGCATAGCCGAAGCCAAGGTCAGCTTTGTCGACTTCAGTCGCCCCATGACCTTTGCTATTGAAGAAACCCAAATCAATCATTTTCAAATCACGGGTGATATCCAGGGCCAATGGTTGCTCAAAGCTGATGCCATTGAGGTAGACGTAGCCCTTGCTCGTGATTTCACTAAGGTGTTGGGCGAGTATATTAAAACGCAGCAAAATCATGCCCTGGACTGGCATGCGGATGTGGCCCAATTAGCGCTCAAAGGCGAGTTTTGGGGTAATAGCCTGGATGCAACTTTAGCCCTGCATCTTGATGGTGAGCTGCGCAGCGAGCCGCATTGTTTATGGCAGCTCGCCAGTCGGGGCCAGGTGCATATTCAATCCGAGGATATGCAGCAATACCTTATTACGGCACAACAGCTGAGTACCGAGCTCGGAGCTTTGAGTCATTGTCAGGCACTTGATAAGTACAGCGCCTACCTGGGAGAGTTGGCCGAAACTCGCTGGCAGCTTAATAGCCGACAGCCATTAACAGTGCATATGAACGGTGAGTTTAACTTGCCTGAGCTGAGCATGGCTAACCGGGCGGGAGGGCAATCCGTGCTTATTGAAGCAAACAACAGCCAGGGCAACTGGCAAACCCTGACCTTAAGCAGTGAGTATCTGTTGGCGGCGCAATTGGCCAGTATCGGCTCGCTGCAAAGCCAGGGCACCCTGACCGATAAGCAAGTGCAGGGGCACTTCCTAGGTCAAGTAGCATTGCCGCCGCAACCCGAACTCGAATATCAGCCGCTGCAGGCACAAGGCCAGTTTGGTTACGATTATCTGGGCTCCGGGTGGATGCGCGCTGATGTAAAAACCCCCGCCTTAAGCTATCAGGATTATCAGTTAAAGAGCCTGGCGCTGACCCTGGATGCAGCCCTGGATCTTGATGGCCAGGTAGAAGCCGAACTCACCACATCGGTAGCTGTGCTTAACAGCCCGCAGTTGAAGGCGCGTACCCTGACGCAGCAATATCAAATCGGTGCTAATGCGCTCGGTAATGGCGAGCGACAGGCTAAGGTGGAGGTGCAAAGTCAGGTAGCGGATCTTGAGGTTAAAGGTGTGCGTGTAAGCGGCCTGAAGCTCGATAGCAATTTAGCCATCGGCCGAGTTATCGGGGGTACTCACCTTGCTTCTTGGCAAGGAGTTGAGGCGCTACTTAAACATAATTGGAGCGACAACGCCCATGCCTTGAATCTGGTTGTTAATGACACCGAACTGAGCTCTTTTATGCCCTTGGTACAGCAGCTTGAGCCCGAACTGGTGTTCGGCGGCGGCACCATGTCATTGCACCTTGAGGGTGATGCGCTGCTAGAGCGCTTTGACTGGCAAATGGATATTAATAACGCCGAGATTTTGTATCAGAATTACCTGGCTCAGTCTCTTAACATGGCCCCCACAGGCAGTGTGAATTCAGGCGCACTTCAGCTCGAAACGACTAAGTTTACCCTAAGTGAAGTGCGTGCCGGTCCGATACTTAAAGAGGTATCTGGTGAGCTGGGGATGGATAAGGATCTCTATGTCAGCCAGGTGCAGGGCAAGCTCTTCGATGGCCGTTTTGCCTTGGATAAACTCTATTTAACTGGGCTGGAAAAGGAACGCAAACCGGCCCTGCTGCGCCTTGATGGGATCCGTGCCGAAAATGTTTTGGCCCTGGAGCCACAGCAGGGCATTAGTGTGAAAGGGTTGTTGGCCGCAGAGTTGCCGCTGCGTTTTAACGAGCAGGGGGTGAGCATAGAAAATGGCCGTATCTATTCCCAGGCCGCGGGCAAGCTGACCATAGATAACAACGCCGCCTTTAATGCGGTCAAGGAGCAGCAGCAACAGTTAGGGCCCATGTTGGCCATGTTGGAAAACTTGGATATTAACAGTATTAATGCCGATGTTGATTTAACCCATGATGGTTGGTTAACTATGGCGATGCAACTAAAGGGAGAAAATCCCGAGCATCAACAAGAAGTTAATTTTAACTATAATCATCAGGAAAATATCTATACCCTATTCAGAGCGCTGCGCTTAAGTGACGAAATCACCAAAAGAGTAGAGCGAGAGTATCAAGCGAAGGAGTAAAGCAATGAGTACGCGAATGCTGGTGGCCTTGGTCGGCGCGTTAACCTTAATGGGCTGTACCCATAAGGTCGAGGTGGAAAGTAAAGAGCCGATCACCATCAACCTAAATGTTAAAGTGGATCATGAAATCCGCGTTAAAGTAGACAAAGAGCTCGATGAGCTTTTCGGTGACGACAGCGAGCTATTTTAGGAGGCGAATATGAAACTAGTTAAATGGACCATGTTACTCAGTGCGACCATGTTGGCCTTTAGTGCTTGGGCGCTAACCTTAGATCAGGCTAAAGATCAGGGCATAGTCGGTGAAACCAGTACTGGTTACCTGGAGTTGGTGCACACCTCTGCCGAGGCGCAGCAGTTGATCACCGAGATCAATGCTAAGCGAAAGGCCAAATACCTGGCCATGGCCAAGAAAAACGGCATTAGCCTAAGTCAGGTTGAAGCTCTGGCCGGTGCTAAAGCCATTGAAAAGACTGCCGCCGGACACATGGTTAAGGTCGATGGCCAGTGGCGTAAAAAGTAACAACCAAGCACCTATAAAAAATAAAAAATAAAAAAACAGCGCTATGCAGAACATGGCGCTGTTTTTTTATGGGCAAAAGAAGGTTACCAATTCACTTAAATAGCTAATCATTCTAGCGGGCTAAATATCATGCTAACTGTGTTGGAATTTTTCTATGTAGAATAACTACATAAGAAAAATCCCGCCTTGTTATCATATCATTTATCCAGCGCTATCTCTGATCACATACTTAACAGAATTGGTATGATGGGTAAATCGCTAATGTTAGCTTACGGCTTAAGCGATAAGGCGCTCGGCCAGGCTCAGCTCCATGGTCGCTTTAAGCAAACGGTAAAGATTAATCGACGCATCGATCTCTTCTTTACGGTTGGTTAAAGACTCAATATTCAAGCCTAAAGGCACGCCTAAATGGGCACAGCTGCGCAGAATTAAATCCAGGTTCTCGCGGCAAATCCGCACCGATTCACTTAAGGTGTTGTCTGCATCGAGCATGCGCCACTTGGTCGCTTCGGGCACGGAAATGCCTAACCACTCCATAAAGTCCAAGGTGGTTTCACCGCCGCAGGGCGTAAAGGTCAGAATAATACGTTGCGGTGTCAGCCCTTGCTGGCGACAACTGCGGGCATAACTGGTGATCAAATCTATGGTCGCTTGCGCATTGTAGACAGCTTGCGAGATAAAGAACTTACAACCTTGCTCCGTCTTCGTCAGCAGACGCTCGTGTTCATTACCCTTGCTGGCATGGCGCTCGGCTATGGTTACACCACCTAAAAAGAAATCATGGTCGTGTGCATCAATATGGGTATAAGCATCATTTAGGCTTAGTTTAACTTCACCGGTTGAGGATGGGCTGCCGACCAACACCAGGTTATTAAGTTTATATTCCTGATAGGTGGTATCTAACCACTGATTAAACTCACCGGCGCTGCGCTGGGCAACGCTCTTATAAGTGATCACATCGAGTTGCGACAAGCGACGTAGTAAGCCACTGTAATGACGTGGGTCTATGGTTTCTTTAAACGGGAAAGGGCGAGGTACATTGGTGCGACTGCTTTCATCCTGAATGTCATAAACGATAACACCGTCGTACTCGATTTCATGCAAGCGACCCAATAGCTTCTCGGCAATGGCTTGCAGCTTACCATCGTCCGTACCTGTCTTCGGTGGTGTAGTGCCGATAAGGTATACCCCTTGGCGGGGGTCTTCAATTTTCTCTTGCAGTGTTAGCGCCATGATCCTCATTCCCATATGCGGTTAATGGAATTACTATAACAGCCATTTAGACGTCTAAACAGCCTTTTTCTGGTGAAACTTACTCATGAATGTTGAATTTCATTCATGTTGCCTTGTAGGTCGGCCTTCCAGGCCGACAAATATGCACCATTCTCACCTTGTCGGCGCACAGCACTGACCTACAAATGACTTTCTCAACTGCGGTCTCCAAATTAAGATCTTGTCGCGTTGGCGACGGCAACCAAAGAGGGAGTTCATAACCATCGTGCATATAATTCGTCCATGAAGCTGGGTTCCTGTCGGCATCCCTGCCTCCACCTCCGAGCGCTGCGAAGCGGGGCTTCGGTCACTCATCGCCCCTTTGACACATTTGTTTACAGCAAAATGAGCCGTCGGTTACGCGCATTGGGTGAATTTATTGCATAATGGATTGGATCAAAAATCAGATAACAATCAGACTTAAAGGATAGGAAGATGAAACTATCGGTTATTGCCTCGGGCATTGCCCTGGCGCTTGCGCTAGGCGGATGTCAAAGCACGCAGACAACGCAAACAAGTACCGCTGCGGCAACGGCGCAACAGAACAATAAAGTATTTGCCCAGGACTATGTATTAGAAGAGCTAGACAATGGTCTGCGGGTGATGGTGGTAAAAACCGATTATCCCGATGTGGTGTCGCTGCAGATCCCAGTTTCTGTAGGCTCACGTAACGAGGTAGAAGAAGGCAAAACAGGTTTTGCTCACTTCTTCGAGCACATGATGTTTAAGGGCTCGGAAAAATTCCCGGAAGATGTCTACGCCGATATCATGAAAAACTCAGGTGTTGATAACCGCGCTTACACCACCAATGATTACACCAATTACCACCTTAATTTCTCTAAGCAGCATTTAGACAAGGTGCTGGAAATCAAGGCCGATGTCTTTCAAAACCTCAGGTACAGCGAAGAGCAGTTCCGCACCGAGGCGCTGACGGTTAAGGGCGAATACCTTAAGAACAATGCCAGCCCAATTCGCAAACTGTTGGCGGCGGTGCGCAAAGAAGCCTTCGATAAGCACACCTATGAGCACACCACCATGGGCTTCTTTGAAGATATCGAAGCCATGCCGGATCAAAGTGAATACGGCCAAACCTTCTTTAAGCGTTTCTACAAGCCAGAGTATGTGTCTCTAGTTATCGTCGGCGATGTTGACCCTAAAGAAACCATTGCCATGGTGAAAAAGCACTGGGGTAACTGGCAGCGTGGCGACTATCAGGCCGATATTCCGGTGGAGCCAAAGCAAGCAGCACCGCGTTATGTACATGAGCAGTATGAGGGCTTACCGGGTCACTGGCTGTTGGTTTCTTACAAGGGCACCGTGTGGAACCCCAATACCAAGGACCGCGCCGCATTGGATCTGCTGTCACAGCTTTACTTCTCTGAAAACTCAGAGCTATACCAACAGCTGGTGGTAGAAAAGCAGATTGCTTCGCAAATGTTTACCTACAACCCGGAAACCAAAGATCCGGGCTTATTGCATGTATTCGTTAAGGTGGATGACGAAGAGAACCTGGCAGTGGTGCGTGATGCCATTAATCAAACCTATGCCCAGGCGCGCACAGAGCTGGTAGATGAAGGCAAGTTGGCGGCATTGAAATCAAATGCTAAATACAGCTTTATTAACAGCCTGGACTCATCGCAGGCGATCGCATCAACGCTTGCCAGCTATATGCACTTCGAGCGCGACCCTGAGGTGATCAACGCCCTGTATCAAAGTGCCGACAGTGTCAGTGCTGAAGATATTCGTGCCATTGCTAATCAGTACTTCACCGACAACAACCGCACTACGGTCACCATGTCGGCCAAGGATGCAGTCGCAGGTTTTGACGCCGAAGTGCAGCTTGATACCTTGGTAGCTGATATCAACAATAAGCCGACAGAGCAGCTATTTACCGTGCTGGATAAAACCAACAGCTCGCCACTGGTTGACGTAAACTGGTTATTCTACACCGGCGCTGCGGCCGACCCTGAAGGTAAAAAGGGTGTGGCGGCCTTAACTGCGGCCATGCTGGCCAAGGGCGGCAGCCAGTCGATGAGCTACAAGGAAATTCAAAAAGCTCTTTACCCAATTGCCGGCAGCTTTGCTTATCAAATCGATAAGGAAATGATCTCACTGCATGGTCGCATCCACAAGGATAACGCCGAGCAGTGGTATGAGCTGGTCAGCGACCAACTGCTAGACCCGGGCTTTCGTGAAGACGACTTCGCTCGTTTAAAGAAAGAGCTGATCGACGGCATTGAGTCGGGCCTTAAAGCTTCTAACGATGAAGAGCTAGGTAAAGAAGTACTCTACGCCGAGCTGTATCAGGGCCACCCTTATGGCGCCTACAACTACGGTGACTTGTCTGACTTAGAAGCCTTGACCCTGGATGATGTTAAAGCTTTCTACGCGAAGAACTTCACTCAGCGTAATCTGCATCTGGGCCTTATTGGTGCCGTGCCTGAAAAGGTGAAAGCGCAGATGATGAGTGACCTGCAGGGGTTGCCAGCCGGTGATCAAGCCCGCCTAGATATCCCGGATGCGCCTGCACTGATCGGCCATCATGCCACCATTATTGAAAAGAGTGCTAAGTCGACCGCCGTGTCTTTTGGTTTCCCAATTGAGACTACGCGTTCAAGCAAAGACTGGACGGCGCTGTGGTTGGTTCGTTCCTTCCTGGGTGAGCACCGTAACTCAAATGCCAAGCTGTATGAGCGTATTCGCCAGGTGCGTGGTATGAACTATGGTGACTACGCCTACATCGAGTACTTCCCGCGCGGCATGTTCCAAACCAAGCCGGATGCTAACCTGGGTCGCTCCGAGCAGATCTTCCAGGTCTGGTTGCGTCCGCTGCGCTCAAATAACGATGCCCACTTTGCTACCCGTACCGCACTGCGCGAGCTGGATAAGCTGATCAGCCAGGGTATGAGCGAGGCAGACTTTAACGCTACCCGTAACTTCCTGACTAACTTTTTGCCGCAGTTGGTGGCAAGCCAAAACCGTCAGCTAGGTTACGCCTTAGACAGCCAGTTCTATGGCACTGATAACTTCGCCGACTATGTGCGCTCACAGCTGGAAACACTCACTGTGGCGGATGTAAACCGCGTTATTCGCGGGAACCTGCAAACAGATAATATTCATTATGTGTTTGTCAGTGGTGATGGTGAAGATATGAAGGCGCGTTTAGCGAACGAGCAGGTTTCACCGCTTAAATACAACACCGAAAAACCAGCGGAACTAGTGGCCGAAGATAAGCAAATCGAAAGCTACAAGCTGGCTATTCCAAGCAAAAACATCAAGGTTGTGCCTTTGGAAGAAGTGTTTAAGTAAGTAGAACCGAGACAATAAAAAGCCGCTCAATCGAGCGGCTTTTTTAATGGGTTATTTCTTTTTTGCCTTGGACTTGGCTTTTTTGCGTTTGGCCTTCATCTTTTCCGGATCTTTTTTCTTCTTCGGCGGCAGCTTGGCTTCTTTGTGCTGCGGCTCCAGGCCTTTGATCTTACGACGCTTTAGCACCTGATCCGTGTAGCGTTCGATTTTACCTAACATGGCCACTTCATGGGCTTCAACCAAGGAGATGGCGGTGCCTTTTTTACCGGCGCGGGCGGTACGGCCAATGCGGTGTACATAGACATCGGCGCTGCGTGGCATATCGAAGTTGAACACATGGCTGATGTCGTTAACATCAATACCACGGGCGGCAACATCTGTGGCAATCAAGATCTTGGTGCGACCGCTGTGGAAGCTGGCCATGGCCGCCATACGTTTATCCTGTGGCATTTCACCGCGCAACCAGGTGGTCTTGATATCATGAGTGAATAACTCGCCAACCAGCTTTTCCAGGCGCTCACGGGTTTTCACAAAGACAATGGCTTTTTCAACACTCTCTTGCTGTAGCAAGTTCACCAAGAGCTTGAGTTTATGGTCGTAATCATCGGCCAGGTGCACCCATTGCAAAATCTTACCGCGCTCAGAACGTGAAGGCGATGCCTCCAGTTGTGCCGGCTCGTTTAAGATGCGCTCGGAGAACTTGGCGACGCTGTCACCTTCAAGGGTGGCAGAGAAAAGCATACATTGACGGCGGTTTTTCGCTTCTTCACAAATGCGCAGCATTTCCTTACGAAAACCCATGTCCAGCATGCGGTCCGCTTCGTCCAAAATCAGCAGCTCTACATCTTCGGCGTGGAAGTTTTCTGTGTCCAGATATTCCATCAGGCGCCCCGGTGTGGCGATCAGGATATCGTTATTCTTTTCAAAGATCTCTTTATGCGTGCCGTAGTTGATACCGCCGGTAACCACACCGATTTTTAAATGTGTGTCTGCCGCCAGCTTTTCGCATTGCTCATGTACCTGGTAGGCCAGCTCACGGGTTGGGGTCATGATCAAGACGCGGGCGAAACCTGGGTTACGACGCGGATGGTCCAACAGGTACTGAATGGCGGGGATCAAAAACGCCGCGGTTTTGCCGGTGCCGGTCGGGGCGCAGGCAAGGACATCACGGCCTTCCAGCGCTTCTGGAATAGCCAGTTGCTGAATGCTGGTGGGCTTAGTAAAACCTAGGCTGTCAATGGCGTTGAGTAGCGCGGTATCAAGATCAAAATCGGCAAATTGCATAAAGGAGTCAAAATGATGGACAATTAAGGCAATTATACGTGGCACATGCTCAAACACAAAGGTCTAAAGTGGCAGGTTTTCAGTTTAAACAGTTTTCTATCGCGCAATGCAGCACCGCCATGAAGGTTTCCACCGACGGTATTATGCTCGGAGCCTGGGCGGAGCTGGGCTCGGCGCAGCAAATATTGGATGTAGGCACGGGCACCGGATTGCTGGCATTAATGTGTAAGCAGCGTGCGCCCCACTCTGATGTGCGAGCCCTGGATATAGAGCCGGATGCCTGCGCCCAGGCAAGGAGTAATGTGGCGGCAAGTCCCTGGCCGGAGATAGAAATAACGCAGGGCGATGCG
Organism: Pseudoalteromonas sp. T1lg76; assembly: GCF_002964725.1. Taxonomy (NCBI): domain Bacteria; kingdom Pseudomonadati; phylum Pseudomonadota; class Gammaproteobacteria; order Alteromonadales; family Pseudoalteromonadaceae; genus Pseudoalteromonas; species Pseudoalteromonas sp. T1lg76. Next base: position 212,551 of record NZ_PQCE01000005.1, on the reverse strand, counting down.
CAGCATTTTGACAGTGAGCGCAAGTTTGATTTGCTGATCAGTAATCCGCCTTATTTTGATAATGCCTTAAAGGCACAAGACGATAAGCGTAATTTGGCGCGTCATACCGACAGTCTGCCGTTTTCGGCGCTGATAGACCTATGGCAAAGGGTAGGCCATGTAAACACTGAGTTGGCGGTGATTCTTCCTCGTGAGCAAGGACAACAGCTAGTACAGTTAGCCGAGCAGGCGGGCGGGCATTTACGGCGCCTGTGCGAAGTAAAAAGCACCGAGCGCAAAGAAGTCAGTCGTTGGCTAATGCAATTTAGCTGGCAAGCGGGGGAGAGTGAAAAGCAGCAGCTGGTGATCCACGCAGGCGACGATTACAGTGAGGACTATCGCCACCTGTGCCGTGAATTTTATTTACGCTTCTAAAGTTTACAAAGCCTAAGTAGCTTACAGCTCGGCGTATTCGGTCATGATCTGCTCCACCCAGGTGGCAATGCGATCATCGCTTTTTTCGTACTGGCTGTCTTCATCCAGGGCCAGACCGACAAAGTGTGAGCCATCTTCTGTCAGCGCCTTAGAGGCTTCAAACTCATATTCATCGCTGTTGGGCCAGTAACCGATAAATTGCACCCCTTGTGGCGCGATTTCATCATGGAGCATGCCCAGCGCATCCTGGAACCACTGGCCATAGCCTTGTTGGTCCCCCATACCGAGCAGGGCTACCACCTTGCCCGCCAGGTTTACATCCTTGATATCATCCCAGTGCGACTCCCAGTCTTCCTGAATTTCGCCGAAGTCCCAGGTGGAAATACCAAAAATGACAAAATCATAATTTTCGGCTGTTTTCAGCGGTTCATCTTTAATATTAAAGAGATCAACAACGTCTGCACCGATAATATCGCGGACTTTTTCCGCCGCTATTTCTGTGTAGCAGGTGGTCGAACCGTAAAATAAACCAATCTTCATTGTTTTCACATCGCTTGTCATTGATAGGGCGAAGTCTAACGTATCGTGCCCCGAGTATCTATCTGATATGATGCAATTAACCTAAATCTGCATGGCCATTGATGTGAGTAAGCAGCCGCCAAACCCGGATAACCTAGAGCATATTGAGCAATTTTTGGATGCCTTGTTTCTTGAAAGCGGCGCCAGCGACAACACCTTGTCCGCCTATCGCACCGATTTAAAAAAATTCAGCGACTTTATCGCCCCCCAAGCCTTGCTTGATGTAGATACGCAAGAGGTGGAGCAATATCTGGCCTATCGGGTTGATCTCGGCTTAAGCCCGCGCAGTACGGCGCGCAGTATCAGTGCCTTAAAACGCTTTTATCAACATCAGATCACCGACAAGCGTTTGACGCGCTCGCCTTTGGAAACCATTAGCCGCCCTAAGGCCATGCAATCCTTACCAAAAACCCTGAGCGAGGAAGATGTGGAGGCGCTACTGGCAGCCCCCGATTGCGAGGATGCCATGGGCCTGCGCGACAGAGCCATGTTAGAGTTGCTTTATGCCACAGGACTGCGTGTCAGCGAACTGATCGGTCTGAGATTAGAGCATGTAAACCAGAATCAGGCGGTGGTCTTTGTAAAGGGCAAGGGCGGTAAAGAGCGCCTAGTGCCCATGGGCGAAGAAGCGCTCGATTGGCTGGCGCGCTATTTGAAATTTTCCCGCCCGGCATTGATAAAACATGCCACGGATTTTGTCTTTGTCTCCAAGCGCGGTATCGGTATGACAAGGCAAACCTTTTGGCATCGCATTAAACACTATGCTATGTTGGCGAACATTAAATCAGATCTGTCGCCGCACACCCTGCGTCATGCCTTTGCAACTCACTTGCTTAATCATGGTGCCGACCTGCGAGTAGTGCAGATGATGCTGGGTCACAGCGATTTGTCGACCACACAGATATATACGCATGTGGCCAACGAACGACTAAAATTAGTGCATCAAACTCATCACCCTCGGGCTTAGGTCACGGGCTTAGCTAGTTGGCTTAGGTTGAGGGCATAACGCGTAGGGCGTGAATTTTATCGCTGATTCACGGTCTAGGTAGTATGACTAGAAGTTTTTAGAGACATATATTATGAAAAAAGTATTTATCGCACTGGCCCTGGCCGGTGTTAGTGCGGCAACCAGCGTCAGTGTTTCGGCGGCGCAATCGGTGGCTGAAGGTAACAGTGCAGTGAAAGCCCAGTTTGCACAATTGGGTCTGAACGCCAAGAAAGTAAATACCACGCCTCTGGACGGTGTGGTTGAAGTGATCACCAACCGCGGCGTATTTTATGCCAGTGACGACGGCCGTTACTTGTTGCAGGGCACCCTGATTGATGTCAAAAACAAAGAAAACCTGACCGAGGCGGCGCTAAGCGGTGTGCGTCTTGAAGGGGTGGAGCAATATAAAGATTCGATGATCGTCTACAAGGCCGACAAAGAAAAAGGCAAGATCACCGTATTTACCGATATCACCTGTGGTTACTGCCGTAAGTTGCATCGTGAGTTAGAGGATTACCTTGAAGCCGGTATTACGGTTCAGTATCTGGGCTTCCCTCGTGGCGGCATGGGTTCACAAGGCTATAAAGATCTTATGAATGTCTGGTGTGCCGAGGATCAGCAAAAAGCCCTGACCGAGGCTAAAGCCGGTGCGAAACCGGAAGAAGTGAAGCAGTGTAATGCCCCGGTGGCGGAGCACTACCAGCTAGGACAAAGCTTTGGTATCAGTGGTACGCCGGCAATTATCCTGTCTGACGGCAGTATGATCCCTGGCTATCAACCGGCTGCCGCCATCAGTGTTGCCATTGACCAGATAAAATCTAAATCTTAATAAGATCATTATTGGGTCTGCTTAGCTAGAGCGCACTAGTTGCTTTAGCGGCAGGCCTGTTTTTTTATCTTTATAGTAATCCTGTTAAGTATGTGAGCAGATATAGCGCTGGATAAATGATGTGCTAACAAGGCGGGATTTTTCTTATGTAGCTATTCTACATGGAAATATTCTAACGCAGTGAGCATGATATTTAGCCCGCGAGAATGCTTAGCTAGGTAACAGAATTGCTATTAAAAATATGGAGTCGAGCCTTGCAGGCGCAAACTACCATTACCGCCCGTCAGCGCGTGGATGATTCTCATCTTAGCGCTCAATTACACCCAGTTATTCGTCAACTCTATGCGGCACGGGGAGTCAGCGACCCGGCGCAGATAGATAACAGCGTCACCACCTTGCATGACTTTCGCTTATTTCGCGATATAGACAAAGCCGCAGAGCTGCTGTTTACAAGTCTGCAAAAGCAGGAAAAGGTACTCATTGTCGGCGACTTCGATGCCGATGGCGCCACCAGTACCGCGACCCTGATGCAGGGCTTACAGATGTTTGGCTTTACCCGGCTCGATTACCTGGTGCCCGACCGCTTTAACTTTGGTTATGGTCTGAGTGTTGAGCTGGCGGAGCATATTATTACCCTAGCGCCGGATCTGGTGATCACGGTCGACAGCGGTATTTCCTGCATCAACGGCATAGCCCGGGTCAAAGAAGCGGGTATCAAGGTACTGGTTACCGACCACCACTTGCAGGGTGAGCGCCTGCCCAATGCCGATGCCATAGTGAACCCCAATCGTCACGACTGTCAGTTTCCATCCAAGTCCATTGCTGGCGTGGGTGTCGCCTTTTATCTCTTAATTGCCTTTCGCCATGCCCTGCGTGAAGCGAATTGGTATGAACAACAAGGACAGGCAGAGCCGAATTTAGGTAATTTGTTGGACCTGGTAGCGCTGGGCACGGTCGCTGATGTGGTGGCGCTCGATGCCAATAACCGCACCTTGGTGTATCAGGGGTTGGCGCGCATTCGCAGCGGTCGTACCCGCCCGGGTATCGATGCCTTGATTGAAGTGGCCAGACGCAACCGCGCTCGTTTAAGCGCCAGCGATTTTGGCTTTGCCCTGGCGCCGCGTTTGAATGCCGCCGGGCGCTTGGATGATATGAGCCTGGGTATCGCCTGTTTATTGGCACCTGAGCTCAATCAGGCCCGGCGTATTGCCGGTGAACTCGATGCCCTGAACGCCGAGCGTAAGGAAATCGAGCAGGGTATGCAGCAAGAAGCGCAGGCAGCGCTGAGCAAACTTTCTTTGGGCACGAATCAGGCTCCCGATGCCCTGTGTTTGTATCAACAGGACTGGCACCAAGGGGTGATAGGCATTCTTGCCGGGCGCTTAAAAGAGCAGCACCACAGGCCTACCGCTATCTTTGCCGCTGGAGACAATGGTCAGCTTAAGGGCTCATGTCGCTCTATTGACGGCGTGCATATGCGCGATGTGCTGGCCCATATCGATGCCCAGCATCCGGGTTTGATCATCAAGTTTGGCGGTCATGCTATGGCCGCGGGCTTAAGCATAGAAGAAGCCCGCTTTAGCGAGTTCCAGCAGGCTTTTGTTGCCGAGGTGGCCAAAGAGCTTACCGAGGAAGCCAAGGAGTGCGTCTTGCTTACCGATGGTGAATTGCCGGCGGATTGCTTCTCACTCGATTTTGCCGAACTGCTGCGCCAGGCCGGCCCTTTCGGCCAGCATTTTCCCGAACCGGTGTTTGAGCACACCTTTGAGCTCTTGCAACAAAGGATCGTGGGGGAGAAGCACCTGAAGCTGGTGTTGCGCCATCAAAGTGGTCGGGTTGTCGATGCCATTGCCTTTAATATCGATGTGCGTGCCTGGCCCGATACTCAGGTGCGTTATGTACATCTGGCTTATCAGCTCGATATCAATGAGTTCCGTGGTCAGTTCTCGCTGCAATTAATAGTGCGGGAAATGCAAAAACGCGGCTGATCACACGGCCCAAACCAGGGCCAATAAAATTGTACTAATTCGTATAAAAGCGCTAATAAATTCGACAATTATTTGTTAAAATCGAGCGCTTTTATCGACGCGCCAATTTTAAGCGGGCGTGAGTCTATTTTTTGCGGAGTAACATGCATGTTTGAAGTGAATCCTGTGATTAACCAAATCAAGGAAATTCGCGAACGTACTGAGCTTCTTCGGGGGTATCTTTGACTATGCTCACAAGAAAGAGCGTTTAGAAGAAGTTAATGCCGAACTTGAAGATCCAGCGGTGTGGAATGAGCCAGAGCGCGCTCAGGGCCTAGGTAAAGAAAAATCGAGCCTGGAAGCCATTGTTGAGACCATAGAGAAACTCGAAACTGGTACCGACGATGTTGAAGGTCTTGTTGAGCTGGCGGTTGAAGCCGAAGACGAGGAAACCTTTGCCGAGGCGCAAAGCGAGCTTGAAGACCTCAACGCCCACCTGGAACAGCTTGAATTCCGCCGCATGTTTAGTGGTGACCAGGATAGCAATGATGCCTATCTGGATCTGCAGGCAGGCTCAGGCGGCACCGAGGCGCAAGACTGGTGCAACATGTTGCTGCGTATGTACTTACGCTGGGCCGAAGCGAAAGGCTTTAAGGCCGAGATCGTGGAAGCAACCGACGGTGATGTGGCCGGTATCAAGGGCGCCACGGTGAAGATCAGTGGTGAATATGCCTATGGCTGGCTGCGTACAGAGACAGGCGTCCACCGTTTAGTGCGTAAGAGTCCGTTCGATTCGGGTGGTCGTCGTCATACTTCGTTTGCCTCGGCATTCGTTTATCCCGAGATCGATGACAACATTGAAATCGATATTAACCCGGCCGATTTGCGTATCGATGTATACCGTGCATCGGGAGCCGGTGGTCAGCACGTTAACCGTACCGAATCTGCGGTACGTATTACTCACTTGCCGACCAATACCGTGGTGCAGTGTCAGAATGACCGCTCGCAGCACAAAAACAAAGACCAGGCGATGAAACAGCTTAAAGCCAAGCTGTTTGAGCTTGAGTTGCAAAAGCAAAATGCCGAGAAGCAAGCGCAGGAAGATGCCAAATCAGACATCGGCTGGGGCTCACAGATTCGCTCTTATGTCCTTGATGATTCGCGTATTAAAGACCTGCGCACCGGAGTTGAGAACCGTAATACCCAAGCCGTATTAGACGGTGATCTCGACAAGTTTATTGAAGCAAGCCTGAAATCAGGGCTGTAATTTAACGCCAAATTAATAGAGCTAGAAAATGACAGATCAAATCCAAGACGAAAACAAATTAATTGCAGAGCGTCGCGCCAAGCTCGACGCTATTCGCGAAAATTGTAGTGCAAACGGCCACCCGAATACTTTCCGCCGAAAACACTACACAGCTGATCTTCAAGCAGAATTTGGTGATAAATCGAAAGAAGAACTGGTAGAGCTAGACCATCAAGTTGCCGTTGCCGGTCGTCTTCTTGCCAAGCGTGGTCCTTTCCTTGTTCTTCAGGATATGAAAGGCCGCATTCAGGCATATGCTTCAAAAGACGTACAAAAAGATCTGAAAGAAAAATACGGTCAGCTTGATATCGGCGACATCATTGGCGTGTCTGGTCCATTGCATAAATCGGGTAAAGGCGACCTTTACGTTGATATGCAGGAGTATGAACTACTGACCAAGTCACTGCGTCCATTGCCAGAGAAGTTCCACGGCCTGTCGGATCAGGAAACCAAATACCGTCAGCGTTATGTGGATCTGATCACCAACATGGATACTCGTGAGACCTTCCGTATTCGTTCTAAGGTAATTGAAGGTATTCGTCGTTTCCTTGCCGATCGTGACTTTATGGAAGTGGAAACGCCTATGCTTCAGGTTATCCCTGGCGGTGCCTCGGCACGTCCATTCGTAACCCACCATAATGCCCTGGATATCGATATGTACCTGCGTATCGCTCCTGAGCTTTACCTGAAGCGTTTAGTGGTAGGCGGTTTTGACCGTGTATTCGAGATCAACCGCAACTTCCGTAACGAAGGTCTGTCAACGCGCCACAACCCAGAATTCACCATGATTGAATTCTACCAAGCGTACGCGGATTACAATGACCTGATGAACATCACAGAAGACATGCTACGTACAGTGGCACAAGATGTGTTGGGCACAACAACGATTGTAAACACCACGAAGAATGCCGATGGTGAAGTGGTTGATAGCGTAGAATACGATTTCGGTCAGCCGTTCACGCGCTTGAGCATGGCCGATGCCATCATGAAGTACAACCCAGAGTTCGATGCGGCGGTATTTGCCGACCCTGAGAACCACATGGAACAGCTGATTGCGTACGCTAAGCAAGTACACGTGAAGATCCCTGAAAACTGCGTATGGGGTGCGGGCAAGTACATGTGTGAAATCTTCGAAGAGACGGCTGAGCACATGCTTATTCAACCTACCTTCATCACCGAGTACCCGTGGGAAGTATCACCACTGGCCCGTCGCAACGACGACAACCCATTCGTGACCGACCGTTTTGAGTTCTTCGTCGGTGGTCGTGAACTTGCCAATGGTTTCTCTGAGTTGAACGATGCCGAAGATCAGGCTGCACGTTTTGCCCGTCAGGTAGAAGAAAAAGATGCCGGTGATGATGAAGCCATGCACTTCGATGAAGACTATATCCGCGCCCTTGAATTCGGTTTACCACCGACGGCGGGTGAGGGTATTGGTATCGACCGTCTAGTGATGCTATTCACTGACTCACCAACGATTAAAGACGTGATCTTGTTCCCGCATATGCGCCCAGAGCAAGACTAATTAATAACGTCTAACTCTTAAAAACGCGGCTAAGGCCGCGTTTTTGGATCTTACTTGTGCGATATATCGCAAAAACCAACTTGTTAAGGCCTAAAAACACTGTCATAGACTATCAAAATATATCTATCTGCTTGATTTTCATTGGCTTTATTTTTATCTTGGTAAAAACAAGCTTTTATTCCTACTGTGCGCCTAAAGTAAATGCACTACAATTTTCTGCTAGTACCTAGAGCCCTTTAGCGCTGTAAGAGAAGTCGGTCAAAAAGTGCGTAATAACGACAATAGGAATAATGTAATGGATTACGAAGAGTTTTTGCCCCAAATACCCAAGGACGACAAGCGCGCCGCTTACTATCGCGCCTGCATTATCGAGTTTGAACGTCAGGGTTACTGCGATCAGATTTTACGCGAGCTGGACAACGACTTGGACGACAAGGCAAAAACACAGGGCATTCCTTTATTGGTACTGGGTAACGGCGCTTAATCTTCCAAGCCTGTTTGGGGCGGGCAAAAGAATAAAAGTAGCGAGATAATGGCCCATTAAGGCCATTTTTTATGCCATAAATAGCCAGCTGCGCAATCTCTGAGCAGATAGGCTGATTTTCATAGAAAAGTGTTTGACATATTTGCTCAAGCCTTTATTATACGCCCCACAAAGACGGAGAGGTGGCCGAGTGGCTGAAGGCGCGCCCCTGCTAAGGGTGTATAGGGTTTGTAGCCCTATCGAGGGTTCGAATCCCTCCTTCTCCGCCATTTATTTTTAAATGGTGTTGTTTTTGTATTTAGATATGGACGCATAGCTCAGCTGGATAGAGTACCTGGCTACGAACCAGGCGGTCGGAGGTTCGAATCCTCCTGCGTCCGCCATCTTTCTTCAAGATGGTCTTTTATCTAAAGTCACTTTTTTATGAAACGGACGCATAGCTCAGCTGGATAGAGTACCTGGCTACGAACCAGGCGGTCGGAGGTTCGAATCCTCCTGCGTCCGCCATAATTCAAGTGACAAATTAGAACCTAAGGTTCAAGAACATAACGGACGCATAGCTCAGCTGGATAGAGTACCTGGCTACGAACCAGGCGGTCGGAGGTTCGAATCCTCCTGCGTCCGCCACTTCTTTTCTTTATTAGAGGGAAGTGAGAAGAAACCAACGAAAGTTGGTTTTTTTATGCCTAAATTTCAGTGAACGCATGCGGCTGCGAACCTCCGAGGTTCGTTGATTTCCAATCTAGACCACACCTCTCTTATCTCAAAGCTTCCCACAGCCTCGTTGTTTGAAACAGGAATTGTAGGTCAGACTTCAGTCTGACAACTCGCAATCTTTTGTTGTAATTCAGGTTTTTATATTTGGTTGGTACCTGTTTTCAATTTGAGATCTTGTCGCGTTGGGCGACGAGTGACCGAAGCATCGCTTCGCAGCGCGAGGAGGTGGAGGCATGGATGCCGACAGGAAGACAGCTTCAGGGATGAATTCCCTTGCACTGAGGGTTGTTCTGTCGCGTTGGCGACGGCAACCAAAGGGCGGTTTGCGCCAACCGCCCCTTGGAACCCCAAGGCGCCCGTGATTCGCGAATGCTTGCGAACTCAGCGTTTTGTTAAACGTTCAGTTTAGTCATTGAGGCGATTTAACAGCACATCCCTGTACTGATAAATCTAGCTCGGCGTCGTGCCTCGCTCTCAATAACACACTCCACAACAAAAGCCGATTTCTCCAGCGCGAATCTAAACGGGAAGTGGCGATCCCTGTGAGTGCGGTTTGGAATTCAAAGGCAATGCTCCTTGGTCTCGTTATGTAATGTAATAAAACGGCTCGACTATCTAGGGTAAAGTAATAACTCTATGAAAATAAAGCACATAATAAATTACATAACGAGCTCTACATGGCTCGATTAAGTGAGGGCTCGGTTTAAATTGCACACCTTTTATTATTAGCAATCAAAATGGCTGGTAACTTTCTGGTATTATTGAATAAAATTTTATTTAGTATGAAAAACCTAGGTTGCGGATAACTTCCTTAACCGGGAATTCTCACTAATACGCTGTTATACGTCCTTGAGCCCATGGATTATCAGGTAGATTTAAAATGAATGAAGAAATGATGGATTACGTCGAGAAAGAAAAGCGTGATCGCTTGATGAAAGAGAGGACAATTTACGCTGAACTCCAAGAACGGGAGTCTGAGCTTTCAAAATATAGGGATATGTTGAGAGCAAGGGAGCATGAACTAGAGGAATATAAAAATCGTCTGAAAGAGGAGCAGCTTGAAAGAGAAAAATACTTTAGAAAAGAGCTCAGCGAACGAGATCAACTTATAGAAAACCGGGAGAAAGAACTGTATGCCCGGCAAAAGGAAATGGAACGCCAGTTCACTAGACGATTCGAAGAAACGGAAGAGTTGCGAGAATCCCTGCAAAAAGAGCTCCTGCAGAAAGAGACAGAGCTAAAAAACCTTCTTGTAGAGGCCGAGCGCGAAAAAGAGCGGTATCGTGAAGAAAGTCGAAAATCTATTGAATCAAAATCCCAAAAGTTTGTAGACTCCGCACTTCAGCTACTTAGTAAAAAAGAATCAAAATTCCACGATGTTTCTAGGAACTGGGCGGTATTAGGGGCTTTCTCCATTGTATTTGCAATAGGCTTTTCTATTTATACGATGGTATCGAGTGCGGATTTATTTCATCAAGCTTCAAATAGTAGCCTTTCATATTATCTGTATTCTCTTTTTCGTGGTCTTATTGTTGTGAGTCTTTTTGGGGCGCTTTCAAGGTATGCATTTGTCCTTAGTAACTCGTTTATGCATGAATCTCTGAAAAGCGGCGAAAGGTTACATGCCATTAAATTTGGTGAGTTCTACCTAGATGCATATGGGGCTGATGCGGAGTGGGAACAACTAAAAGAAGCTTTTGAAAACTGGAATATTAGTGGAAGCAGTGCATTTTCAAGAAAAGATATGGAACCGAATAGCGGAAACCTAGCGGACACAATAGCAGATAGTTTTGAAAAGGCAGCCAAAATTGCTACGGAAAAGAACTCCAAGTAAACGTATAACAAGCGCATGTTGTCGGACTGTTTTCCGCTGCGCTCCAAACCAGCCGAAAATGCGGGCGTTAAAGTCCGCTTCTTGTACAAAAGACCTAACAGATTGTGAGAATCTTTCTGTTGAGCGCTGGTGTATCAGCCTAATCCCCTTACATTGCATCCGAAACGGGATGCGAGAAGAGTAATCGCCCGTTGGCTGAAAGCGGAAATTAGAGAGTGAATAGTTTCACTCTCGCCGCTTGAAGGCGACGAGCTCGGCGAGGAGCCGTACTGTGCATGTTGGTTACGTTCATTTCTCGTAGCGCGTTGAGGAAATAATGCAATGTGGGGGTGTCCTAGGAGTTCTTAGAGGAAATGGACAAGCATTTCCTCTAAGTCGTAGTCGGCGACCCGACAAGATCTCTCTTTTAGAAGCTGTGTTGGCGCAAAGCACCGGCCTTGTATCTACAGGTTGGGATTTGCCGTCATGCTGTAGGTAATAGGGCAATGCAAGAGCACGTTGCCGAAAGGGCCGACAAGAAAGCTCGTCGGCCTTGCAAGGCTAAAGCCTCGCCTACAGTACCTAGATAAAAATGCCTCAAGGCATTCGCCTGTTGTTGTTTTTAATAAAATATTCCTAACAAATATTTCCTTTGAAATATTTGTTTCCCCTGCGACTATGAAGTAATCTCATGTATTAAAACCTGCGACTTAACGCCGAAGGCGAAGGGGAGAGATAACAATGAACAACAAAGCCCAATCTATTCTCAGTGCTGCCATTGCGGCGGCCTTGCTGCTGTCCAGTCAGGGTCTGGCTTACGCTCAGCAAACGGCGCCCTTTGTCAGTGATGTGCCCTTGGTTCAGCCGGCCATGCTCTCTCCCGCTTTTTGGTTAAAACAGCAGGCGGATAACGCGCCGCTGATGAGCGAGCGGCAAATCCAGGCCTTTAACCGCAAGCTGATTGCCAATAATCCCTATGTTACAGATCCGCTTACCTATGCGGCTGAGCTCTCCCGTGACGAGCTGATCCAACACCTGGAAAAAGCCAGTTCAACACCTTCCAGCCCAAGGTTTTATACCGATGGCCGCCAGCTGACGGACGAGGATTTTGCGCGCTATCACACCAATACCAATAAAACTCAGGTGCAGGACAAGAACCAGGTGCGCTTTGGCATGGTGGTTGAGCGCACGTCGCTACGCACCTTTCCCACCGATGATCGCGTGCTAAACGCGGAAATGGACGCGGATTTGGATCGTTTCCAGGAAAGTGGCGCCTTCCCCGGTGAAGCGGTGGCGGTGCTGCATGAAAGCGCGGATGGGCTCTGGTATCTGGTGGCCACCTACAACTACACCGCCTGGGTGAAAAAGTCGGCCATCGCCGTGGGGGATAAAGACACCATTGTTGATTATATGCGTGCCAAGGATTTCATCATTGTCAGCGGTGATAAGGTGGACACCAGCTTTGTGCCTAATAAACCCCGGGTTTCCGAGGTGCAACTGGATATGGGGGTGCGCCTGGCTCTGATGCCACAAGAGCAAATTGAGCACCTCACTCACGGCCAAAACAGCTTTGCCAGCTATATCGTCAAGCTGCCGGTGCGCAATGAGGATGGCTCTTTGGCCTTTGAAAAGGCGTTATTGCCGCGCTCCAGCGATGTGAGTCTGGGTTATTTGCCGCTTACCCGGCATAACCTCATTGCTCAGGGGTTTAAGTTTTTAGGCGAGCGTTATGGCTGGGGGCACGACTACAACGCCCGGGATTGCACCGGCTTTGTTGGCGAGATTTATAAAGCCTTTGGTGTAATGATGCCGCGTAATTCTTCATGGCAGGGTAAGGGGGAGTACGGCTATAACTGGCGCTTTGATGACGGTGCCACGCTGGAGCAAAAGCGGCAGGTGCTGGCACAGATGCAGGTGGGCGACCTTATCTATATTCCCGGCCATGTGATGATGTATATCGGCGATTATCAAGGCCAGCCCTATGTGATCCATGACGTAAAAGGGCTTGGCTACTTAAAAGGTGATGGCGGATTTTACGATGGCGAGCTCAATGGCGTGTCCGTGACACCCTTGTTACCCCTGTATTTAAATGCCGATACTTCCTATTTAGATAAAACCTATGCCATTAAGCGTATCGCTCCGGGCGGTGCACTATGATCATTAAGTCGGTACGCTTTGCCCGCTTGTCGGTGCCCTTGCACACCCCGTTTAAAACGGCGCTGCGCACGGTTTCCAGCATAGAAGACCTGGTGGTCATAATCTACACCCAGTGTGGCAAAAGGGGTTATGGCAGCGCACCGAGCACGCCGGTGATCACCGGCGACACCCACCAATCCATAATAAGCATTATCAACACAGTACTGGCGCCTCAGCTTATCAATCAGGATGTGCGCAATATCAATGCCCTGTGCGATCGTTTGGCCGCTGCCGTAGTGGCCAACTCCAGTGCCAAAGCGGCGTTGGAAATCGCCTTGTATGATCTGTGGGCGCAAGGTTTGGGCGTGCCCTTGTATCGCGCCTTGGGCGGTGATCAAGGCGAGCTTAAAACCGATGTCACCATCAGCGTGGATGCCATAGATAAAATGCTGAGCGATTGTGATATCGCCCTGGCTAAAGGCTTTGATCTGCTGAAAATCAAAATAGGTAATGACCTTGAGCAGGATATTCAACGGGTGCGCGCCATCGCCCGGCATGTGGGCAACAAGGCGGCGCTGCGCCTGGATGTGAATCAGGGCTGGGATGCCAAGCAAGCGGTGCGCGCACTGCAGGCCATAGAAAGCGAAGGCATAATCCTGGAGCTGGTGGAGCAGCCGGTAAAAGCCAATGACGTTGACGGCCTTGAGTATATTAGCGCGCGGGTCCAGTCTAAGATCATGGCCGATGAAAGTGCCTTCTCACCCAGGCAGGTGATCACCCTGCTGGAGCGTGGCGCCGTGGACATTATCAATATTAAGTTGATGAAAAGTGGCGGTATCAGTCGTGCCTTGCGGATTGCCGATATCGCCGCCACCTATGAGCGCCCTTGTATGATCGGTTGTATGCTGGAGGGCAGTATTGCCGTTGCCGCGGCGGCACATCTGGCGGCGGCCAAGGCCAAGCAAATCGGTCTGATAGATTTAGACGGTCCGGCTCTTGGCCAGTACGACCCGGTGCAAGGCGGAACCCGCTTTTGCGGGCCCGCTATCACCCTAAATACTGGTCCTGGCCTGGGAATTACCGGCATCGAGGGTCTTATCGAACTACCCAATGGAGTATGGCAATGAATAACACACTAACCAGCCTTATTATGCTGATCGCCAGTGCCTGTAGCGGCCCGGCCTGGGCCAAGGCTGAGCCCGAGCCCATTCAAGATGACAACCGCCAACTGGCGGTGGTGGTGACCGAATCCTGGACAGATACTCAAGGTGAAATGACCTTGTTTGAGCGCGGCGATGATAACCAGTGGCACGCCATGGGGGAGTCCAGCGCCGTGGTGATTGGCCGCACCGGCCTGGCCTGGGGCATTGGCTTACATGAGCACCAGCAAGGCCAGCAGAAGGTGGAAGGAGATGGCAAGGCGCCCGCCGGAGTATTTCGTTTGGGGAATGCCTTTGGTTATTTGGATGCGCTTACCACCGGCCTGGATTATCACCCCATGGATGCGGGGGATTACTGCATCGATGTGAACGGCTCGCCCTATTACAACCAGTTGGTGAATACTAAGGTAGTGGGTGAAAAGGCGGTAGAGGGCTCATCCGAGGCCATGCGCCGCGATATTCACAGCCAGGACGATTTATACAAAAAGGGCATTCTCGTTGCCCATAACCCGGAGAATATCAGCGGTGCCGGCAGCTGTATTTTTATGCATTTATGGCGCGCCGCGGATAAGCCCACTGCGGGGTGTACGGCCATGGCCGAGGCGGATATGGATGCCCTGTTGCGCTGGCTGGATAAAGACAAACAACCCCTGATGGTGATTTTGCCGCGCATGGAATATGCGCTAAAGCAAACACTCTGGCGCTTGCCGCCCTTAGGGCCACAAGAATAAGAACAAGGCGGGCTGATGATAAATGCACATTATGAAGCGCTCGACTGGCTGGTATTCGGCGCCTATGCGCTGCTCATCGCGCTGACGGCCTGGTGGTTTAACCGCAAAAAGGCTAACACCTCGGCGGAGTATTTTCTCGGTGGTAATGCCATGCCTACCTGGATGGTGGCGGTATCTGTGCTGGCCACCTCGCAATCGGCGGCCACCTTTATCGGTGGCCCGGATCAAGGCTATCAAGGAGATTTGTCCTATTTAGCCACCAACATAGGCGCCTTTATTGCGGCCCTGGTGGTGGCTCAGGTGCTTATTCCGCGCTTTTATCAATATCGTGTCTATACCGTTTACGAGTTGCTGGAGCAGCAGGTGGGCCCCAAGGCCAAACGCCGTGCCGGCCTGATGTATTTGTTCGGGCGGGTGTTTGCCAGCGGTGCTCGCCTGTATATGGCCGCCATTGCCGTGGCCATGATCCTCTATGGCAATATCGCCCCCAGCAGCGTGATTATGGCCACCCTGGTGTTGGTGGTTATTGGCCTTGCCTACAGTATTTTTGGTGGCATTCGTACCGTCATCTATTCCGATGTGATCCAGTGCTTGGTGTACACCAGTGCCGCCGTGTGCGTGATTGTCAGTTTATGGCTGGCTATTCCCGCCGATTTCTCAACCATTATCGAGGCGTTGCAAAACCCGGGGCCGGAGCAGGGCTCCAAGCTGGCCTTGTTTAAGTTTGACCTGGATTTTTCCGCCGCTGGGGTGTTTAACATGGCGTCGGTACTGACCGGCTTTGTGCTCTTAAACATTGCCGCCTTCGGTCTGGATCAGGACATGACGCAGCGGGTGCTGACCTGTAAAGATGCGCGCTCCGGCAGTCGCGCCATTATGCTGTCCATCGCCATGGTGATCCCTGTGATGTTCTTGTTTATCGTCATTGGCCTGCTGTTGTTTGTGTTTTATCAGCGCCCCGACATCATGCTGGGGGCCACCGAAGGGGTTGCCGGAGGGGTTGCCGGGGCCAATGTCGGGCAATTCCAGGGCGAAAAGATCACCGTCTTTATGCACTATGTTCTTAATGAAATTCCCGCCGGAGTAAAGGGCCTGGTGACCATAGGCATTATTGCCGCCGCCATTTCCACCTTGAACTCTGGGCTCAGCTCCATGGCCTCCGTGGTGGTGCAGGATATCTACCGGCCCTGGCATGAAAAGCGTCAGCGCCAGCAGGGCGACGCACAAAAAGAAGATCATCATTATGTGCTGGTGGGGCGCTTTGCCATGTTGGGAGTGTCACTGGCGCTGGGCTCCATGGCCATTCTTTGTTACTTCTGGCAGCAATATTCGCAAATGCCGCTGCTGAATTTGCCCTGAGTGTCATGGTGTTTTCGTACTCTGGCCTGTTGGGCGTGTACTTCACTAGTCTTTTCCTCGGACGCGGCAGCGAAGCATCGGTGTTAGCAGCCCTGATAGTCGGCTTTGTGGCCACCTTGTTGATGCAACCCTATGTGCAAGAGATGCTGTTGCCGAGCCAGTGGCAGTTTAATCTAGGTTTTACCTGGCAGCTGTGTATCGGCACCGCGTTAGCCACCCTGGTCTGTGCCTTTGGTCGCAAGCCCGAAGCGGCAGGCCAGGCAGTGAGCGCGGCGACTAATCAATCAAGCAATAATCCCATCAATCACAAGGTGCGTCATGGCTAACTGGGTACTGGCCATAGATGGTGGCGGCACAAAAACGGCGCTGCGCCTGTATGACCCGGATGGTCAGATGATGCAAGAGCATAGAGGGCCGGGCTCATCACTGGGTCATGACTTGCAACTGGGGTGTGATACCCTGTGTGCCCAGGTGGCAAGCATACTTCACGATGCGGCCATATTGCCGAGTCAGGTCAATTGCGTCGCCGGTGTTGCCGGCGCCGGGAATCCGTATAATCAAGCGCAATTACGCAGCCGCTTACAGGCACTTGGCTTTGCCGAGGTTACGGTGGTCAGCGACGCTATTACCTCCGCCTATGGCGCCAATTTGGGCGCCCCGGTGGCTTGTGTTGCCCTTGGCACCGGCAGTGTCGGCACCCGTTTACTGGCAGATGGCAGCACGCACTTAGTCGGAGGCTGGGGCTTTACCCTGGGCGATGAAGGCAGCGGTGCCCGTTTGGGAGCCATGTTGGTGCAGGCCCTGATGCAGGCGTTTGACAAACAACAAGCGCTTACCCCCTTGCTCGAGGTGCTGGCGCAAAGAGTCGGTCACAGCCGCGAGGCGCTGAGTCAGTGGCTAAGCGGTGCTAAGGTAGGGGACTATGCAGGCCTGAGTGAGCTGGTGTGGCCCTATCAAGGGCGCTGCGACATGGCCGCAGAAATACTGCAACGTCATGCCCGGGCGGTTGAGCAACTTATCCGCGCTACCCGCGGAGAATATGATTTGCCTGTGGTATTGTTGGGCGGTTTAGCCGACAATACGACCCCATTATTGGCACCTTGGTGTCAGGCCCTGGTGCAGCGCGCGCGGGGTTCGGCTCTGGATGGCGCCTATTTGCTGGCATTAAAGAATTTATAACTGGATCAAGTACATGAGTTTACCAAGTGACCATAGCTCTGAGTTATTGCGAGAGTTAAATACCATAGTTTCTGAGGGACAGAACCCGCAAACCCTGGATATTGACCTCTTACCCAGCGAGGCCATTCTTCGTAAACTGAATGATGAAGATCAAAAGGTTGCCCCTGCGATCAGGGAAATTATCCCGGCTATCGCCAAGGCGGTCGACGCCATAGTTGATGCCTTTGCTAAGGGCGGCCGCCTTATCTATATCGGCGCCGGCACCAGTGGCCGTTTAGGGGTGCTCGACGCCGCCGAATGTCCTCCCACCTTTAGCGTTGAACCCGGCCAGGTAGTGGGCATTATCGCCGGTGGCGAGCGGGCGATTCAAAAGGCGGTGGAAGGGGCAGAAGACAATGCCGCCATGGCAATTGAAGACTTACAAAACCATCAGCTAAAAAGTGACGATGTGCTGGTGGGCATTGCTGCCAGTGGTCGCACGCCTTATGTGGTATCGGCGCTCAATTATGCCCGTGAACAGGGCTGTATTACCGTGGGGATCAGTTGTTCACCTAACTCAGCGGTCCTCAATGCCGCAGATATCCAGCTGGCCGCCGTGGTCGGCCCAGAAGCGCTGACCGGCTCAACGCGCATGAAATCGGGCACGGCGCAGAAGCTGGTGCTTAATATGCTCAGCACCGCCAGCATGATCCGCTCCGGTAAGGTGTATCGCAACCTGATGGTGGATGTGAATGCCAGCAACGATAAGCTCAAGGCCCGTGCCGTGCGTATCGTAATGCAGGCCACCGAATGCACCGAGCAGGAGGCGGTCGAGGCACTGGCGCAGAGCGAGCATAGTGCCAAGTTAGCGATTTTAATGCTGTTGACCGGCAAAACCGCGAGTGAGGGCAAGGCCTTGCTGGATAACAACAAGGGTTTTTTACGCTCGGCGGTGCAAGAGGTTGAAGGCGATGCTTAAGCGCCTGTTGGCAGCCTTTGCCCTATTGATTTTACTTAGCAGTGCCTGTGCTCAGGCCGACCAGCAAGATATCCAGGTTGGCGCCAGTCGCTTTGAGCACTACCTGCCTTTACTCAAGGGGAAGCGGGTTGGCCTGGTGGTTAACCAAACTTCTACCTTGGGCGACACCCACCTGGTGGATGCCTTGCTGGCCAAGCAGGTTAAGATCACCACCATTTTCGCTCCAGAGCACGGCTTTCGCGGTGATCAGGATGCCGGTGCCCATATAGATTCGGGCATAGATCCCAAAACCGGCCTGCCCATCATTTCTATTTATGGCAAGAACAAACAGCCCAGCGCAGAGGCGATGAGCCAGGTCGATGTGGTGCTGTTCGATATTCAAGACGTGGGTGTGCGCTTTTATACCTATATCAGCTCCATGCACTATATGATGCAGGCCAGCGCCGCGGCCAAGGCCGAGTTTATCGTGCTCGACAGGCCCAACCCCAATATTGCCTATACCGACGGGCCGATACTGGAGCCGGAGTTTCGCTCCTTTGTTGGCATGCACCCGATACCCGTTTTGCATGGCATGACGGTGGGTGAGCTGGCGCAAATGATAGTGGGTGAAAACTGGCTCGATGAGGGCATAAACCCGACTCTGACGGTGATCCCCGTGGCGAATTACGCTCGTGATAGGGGTTATTCTTTGCCGATAAAACCCAGCCCCAACCTGCCCAACGATCAGGCCATAGGCTTATATCCGTCGCTGTGTTTCTTTGAGGCGACGCCGGTCAGCATCGGCCGCGGTACGGATTTCCCGTTTCAGGTGTTAGGCCATGATAAGGTGGCTCTAGGCGAATTTACTTTTTCCCCACGTTCCATTGTTGGTGCTGCCAGCTCCCCTAAACTGGAAGGTCTGGTGGCCAAGGGCTTAGATCTACGCCAAAGCCAGGTCAGGGGCCTGGATTTGGATTGGCTGATTGCCGCCCATAAGCGTTTTGCCGAGCAGGGCGAGGTGTTCTTTAGTAGTGCCGGGTTTATGGATAAGCTCGCCGGTACGGATGCCCTGCGCTTAGCGATAGAGTCTGGTCAAAGCGAGGCCGAGATAAGAAGGAGCTGGCAAGCTGGCCTGGATGCATTTAAAGCGGCGCGAAAAAAATACCTGCTGTATCCAGAGTGAGTAGTTGGAGATAACAAAAAAGGCCCAGTTGGGCCTTTTTTGTTCCTGTGTTTTAACCTTCACGGAATGCTTTTACCACATCGTTGGAATGCTCCAACAACTTACGCCCCGGACGCGTCGCCTGAGTAAGGGCGATAAAGAGAATATCGATCACAAAGTCCTGCGCCGTGCGCGCCAGAATAGAACTCAGACGAATCGACTCTTCCTCGGCCACAGAATAGAGGTTCACCGAAGCGCAATCTGCCACCGGGCTGGAGCCAAACTTGGTCACCGCAATCACGGGGCAATTATTCTGTTGAGCCTGATGCGCAGCTTCTGCCACTTCCCGGGTTTTACCCGACTCACTGATGGCGATAACCAGGTCGTCTTTGCCCAGGGTCGACACATAGGCCAACTGGGCATGACCGTCCGCTTCGGCGATGGCGGCTATGCCTAACTTTTGCAGCTTATAGGCAAAGTCTTTGGCCACCAAAGCCGAACCACCGAGGCCACAAATGGCAACGCGACGGGTATTTTTAAGTAAGGCCACCGCCTGCTCTACGGACTGGGCTTCATTGAGATTCTTGGTTTCGGTTAATACCGCCATCTTGCTGCTTAACAGCTTTTCGGCAATCTGCTCTAGGCTATCATTAAGGGTGATCTTACCGTGCAGCTTAGGGGCAGGAGACTCTGAGTTGAGGGCGTCAATAACCGCCAGCTTAAAGGCGGGGAAGCCCTTATACCCGAGCTTTTGGGCAAATTTAACCACGCTCGATTGGCTTACGCCCACCACCTTGGCCAACTCAATGGAGGAGAGGTCACGAATAGCATTCGCACTGTTTAGCGTAAAATCGGCCAGTTTGGCTTCGCTACTGGAAAAAGACTTACGCAGTGCTTTAATTTTTACAAATGTCGACATAAGAAGTTACTTAGTATTGTTGGTTTCTCTGTCTTATGGATACCTTTGAACGCTTGGTACACATGTTAACAACGACGTAATGGCAAAGTGTAACTCAATATTCCAAATAAAAGGAATAAAAAATTTTTATAAGAAGGCCCAAAGAGGCCGAGTAAAAAAGCCTTGTTCTAAGCCTTGGTTCATATTTTCTAGGCTATTTTTATTACCTTTTAAGCACAGGGGAAGTTAAGTTTAAGAATATATATTCCATTAATTTTAAATTGAAAGAAATAAAATATTATTATACGGTTAGAGGGTTGTTGTTGCATTTATAAGTTCAAGACACTGTGCTTAAGCATAGTTTTTTCGCTATAGGTTGGTATGGATAAAGAATCTTTGCAGATGCGCTGTAAGAGTCTGCTGTCGTTGCCCTTGTTATTTTTACTGAGCAGCTGCAGTTCAGGCTACGATTTCAAGCAGTCACATAATTATTCCAAGCGCATTAAATTTTTGGTGATGCACTACACAGCGATTGATTATGAAAAGTCTGAGCGCGTGTTGGTGGAAAAAGGCGGTTTAAGCGCCCATTACCTGGTGCCCGAAAGTCAGGATCCCAGCTATGGTGAGCGCGAGCTGCAAGTTCTGCAGCTGGTGAAAGAGCAGGACCGGGCCTGGCATGCGGGGAATAGTTATTGGCAGGGGCGCACCGATCTTAATGACCACTCCATCGGCATTGAGGTGGTGAATGTCCCCAGTTGCAGCGACAGGGCGCCGAGTATGGAGCCGGAGATTTCCACCATTGAATATGGTGCTGAACCGTTTTGTGTGTTCCCCGATTATGATCCCAAACAAATCGAATTATTAATCGCCCTTAGTCAGGATATTCTCGCTCGTAATCCGGATATTGGCCCGACCCAGGTTGTCGGGCATGCGGACATAGCACCGGGGCGAAAACTCGACCCGGGTCCACGTTTCCCTTGGTATCAGCTTTATAAGGCGGGCATAGGTGCCTGGTATCAGCAGCAGGATGTGGAATATTACTGGCGCCACTTTAGCGCCGCGCCGCCTTCTGTGGCCGTGATACAGCAAGCGCTGGCGGATTATGGCTATGGGATTGCGGTGACCGCCCGGCTCGATCAGCAAACACTGGATGTACTTAAGGCATTTCAAACACACTTTTTGCCCTGGCAGGTAAATGCCCAGGCGGATGCGAAAACGGCGGCGGTATTGTTCGCTCTGCTCAAACGTTATAAGTCGAAAAAGGCGGATAAAAACTTTGCACTTTACCAGGAGTTGGTCGAGCAACCACAGGAGTTTGCCGCCTTGGGTCATGAGCAGCTTTATATCCAGTACCCACAGCCGGATGTCAGCTCGCGGGTCGATGTAAACAACAAATACCAGTTTAAGTCCTATCGCCGCCGTGGTGAGATCATCATAGACAACATCAGCGCCGAACGCGCCGAAATCATTATTAATGGCGAAACCATTAATATCGCTCGGCCCTTAAAGGCCGGGCACAGCTACCGCTATTCGCTGGCAAGGCGCACCCGCGATGGGATAAATACATTGCATATAAAGTCGGTCTTTCCCGAGGATGCCGAGCTGCGCATCCGTATTCCCGCACCCGAGCTAAAACCCAACCCGGGGGCGCTCAACTTTGCCGCTGTGGATACCTTAATTGAACAAGAAGTGGAGCAGGGCTTTCCCGGCGCCGTGCTTGGCGTGGTACACAAGGGCGAGCTGGTTAAGCTCAGCGCCTATGGTTATGCCCGTGCGCACCACGGCAAAGAATCTGTAGCCGCACAGCCCATGGCTGTCGATACCCTGTTTGATCTTGCCTCTAATACCAAGATGTTTGCCACCAATCTGGCATTGATGCATTTGGTGTCGCAGGGACGCCTGGATGTTAATAAGCCCATTAGCCATTACCTGGCGGAATATACCGGGCAGGGACGCGAGGTACGGCTGGTAAAAGACCTGCTTACTCACAGCGCAGGTTACCCGGCGGTGGTGGACTTTCATCGCGTCGATAATCACCTCGGCAAGCCATTTTATTCCCTTAATAGCGAGCGCACCAAACAGCTGTTAATCCGTGGCGTGCCCTTTGAGATGATGCGGGCTCAGCGTCACCTCTACAGTGATGTTGACTATATGCTGCTCGGTGTTTTGATTGAACGTATTACCAACATGCCCCTTGATGCCTATGTGGAAAGCCGCTTGTTTGCCCCCTTGGGGCTCAATACCCTGGTATTTAATCCGCTGCAAAAGGGCTTTATGCCTTCGCAGATAGCGGCTACCGAGATTGAAGGCAATACCCGAGGTGGCCGGGTGAATTTCGAGGGCGTGCGGGATTATGTGCTCCAAGGCGAGGTGCATGATGAAAAGGCGTTTTACTCCCTGGCCGGGGTGGCCGGACATGCGGGCCTGTTTGCCGATGTGCAAAGTGTGGCAAAACTCACACAATTGTTGCTAAACCGGGGTAGTTATGGTGAAGTGCAGTTAATCAGGCCCGAGGTGGTCGATCAGTTTATTAAGCCCACGGCAACGGATGAAAGCTATGGCCTGGGCTGGCGTCGCGCCGGCAATGGCGCGCGCATATGGCATTTTGGTCCCTACGCCAGCCCAAGGGCATACGGACACACGGGCTGGACCGGTACGGTAACTGTAATTGACCCGGAATATGATCTGGCCATAGTGCTGTTTACCAATGCCCGCCATAGCGAAGTGACCGGCTCGCAAAGCGACTATAGATTTAAAGGCAAAGAATTTGAAACGGGGAAATACGGTTCGGTGATCACCCGTGTCTATGAAGCCATTTTGGCTCATGGCAAGTAACTACTAACACAGGATACCCCTGCCCGGGTATCGCCCAAAACGGCATCTTTTGATGCCGTTTTTTTATGGCTAAAAGAAGTGCGTAGGCAAAGGGTACCGGGGACATGGTTTTTATGTTTGTTACAGGGTTAGGAAGTGCGCAGAAAATAAAAAGCGCCCCGAAGGGCGCAGGTCTATCTTAGGTTGTTATCTTAGCTTAGAACGCAAATTTCAATGACAGTTGCACTCGGCGCGGACTGTAATAGTCACGGGGCTCGCCAAAGGTACTGTTAACAAAATAAGGGTCGTTGTTATAACCGGTTTGACGGTCGAACAGGTTAAAGATATCGGCGCGGAATTGCAGCGCATAATCGCCATAGACGGTGAAGTCCTGGGTATAGTTTAGATCCAATTGCCAGTGGCTTGCGCTGCGGCGGCTACCCGCCGGCTCCGCATAGCGGCTGGTGTGGCTGGAGCTGCTGCCATAGAGATTACCATCCCATTTCTCCCAAGGGCGACCTGACTGGAAGACAAAATAGGCGCCGATATTGGCTTCCCAGGGAGTGGTGTAGTAGCCGTATACCTTGAGCTTATGTGGCTTATCGCCAGAGAGGGTGCCATAGCGGTAATCCCAAGGATAGCGGCCTATGCCGTCACCATACCAGGAGGAGCCGACAAAGGTGTTGGCATCGTTATCGGCCGTGGTGTTGTCCTGGTCGAAGTTGCCATAGTAGTGGCTCCATACATAGGAGGCATTTACATAGGTGTTATCGCCCATGTACTCGGCCTCAAGGCTGGCTTCCCAATACTTGGTCTCGCCACCATCCACCTCGGCTATGACATAGGATGAGCCGCCGATTTCATTACGAATATCCTGCAGGTTCTCTATGTATAAGCCCTGAGCGGCAATGTCTGCCGGTACACCCGGGGCATCGATGCCATCATAGTTGGTGAGGCGGGCGTTATTGGGCATATCTTCCCAAAAGTGCAGGCCCTTGCGGTGACGTACATGCGCCCGCAGCACCAGATCTTCACCCACGTATTTGGTGGTTCCTAGGGTGATTTCATTAATGCGACGCGGCTTCATGCCTTCCTGAAACAGCTTACCTGAAGAGGAGGCACGAGGCTCGGCATAGATAACATTACCGTCAGCATCGAATTCGACGTCAATGGCACTGCGGTTGTTCCTGTCCCAGGAGGCGGCACGAGCCAGGGAGCTGGTTTCCGGGTTGTAGATGGCGAAGTTGGCAAAGACGTCATCTTCGTCGGCATAATTCCATTTCACGCCCAGGCGCGGCTGTATCATATCGCTCCAGTCGGTTTCATACATCTTGTACTTATGTCCCGGGGCCAATTCATAGCCGGAGATGGTGCCGGATTTAGGGCGCAGGCCCTGACCATAATAGGTATCGCGACTGACTAACACACCTATATTGTAAGTCCAATCGCCATATTCTATGGTGTCGTTAATCTCGAAGTTCAGAGTCTTGGTTTCGGAGGTGATGGCCGGTGCCAAATCGCCGCTGCCTACTAGGCTCATTTGTTGCACTAGGGCGCGATAAATAACCGGGGTGTCATTGCCTGCTTGTTGACTCAGATCCAAGCCGCCGACATAGTTAATCCGTCCCCAGCCATTGGAAAAGCGTGTAAGTACCTCCTTACCCTCTGACCATTGCCCGCCAAAGTGCAAGGTGTGATAAGTATCGCCCCAGCTAAATTCATGATCGAGTTCGAGCTCAAATGAATCGCGGTAAAAATCCTGGTCGTCGTACTGCAAGTAAGCGCCAACGCCACCACCGCCCATTTTCATGCCATTTTCCGTGTAACCGAACTGCTCGATCAGCGCCGCCGCACCGGCATTGTAGGCGGCGATTTGCTCTGGGGTATAGTTGTCACTTGGGCCGCGCAGTTCGGGCACATTAAAGTAACCCATTTGATCTAGGTTATCGACATCCAGGGTGCCGCTCAGCGACGGCTGGAAATTAAGCTCTGTATCCGGGCGCGAGCTGCTTTGTAGATCAAAGGTGCTGTACTGAAACGATAAGGTGGTGTTTGAATCTATCAGCCAGGAGCCGTCCAGGGTGAAAATATCCTGATCCGTCTCGCCGCCAACGGACACACTGTCGGTTTCGTATTCACCAATGGAGGCACCTTCCTCGGTTTTATCGGAAATACGCTGAGAAATGTTGAATAACAGGTCGTCACGGGGCGCCCAGGTGAGCTTGCCGAAGAACTCATCGCGCTCGCTCTTATAGTTTTTCACATCGCCGTAGGCCGTATCCTTGTTGCTGCGTTTTTCCTCGGGACGGTAATAGGAGGTGTAGAAATACAGGGTATCCTCAATCAGCGGGCCGCCCAGGTTAGCTGTTATCCAACTCTTATCCGTTTCATAACTTTCCTGACCAACGGGAGAGGCAACCAGGCTTTTGGGCTGAACCTTGTATTCCACCGAGCCGGTAAACTCGTCTGTGCCAGACTTGGATACTGTGTTGATGGCAAAGCCGCCGGAGCGGTTAAAGTCAACGGCTTTAGCACCGCCTCTGTCCATGGTGACATAGGCAACATCGTGGGTGGAAGGCTCGGATGCCAGGTTACCAAACATGGGCAAGGAAACATTAACACCATCAAAGCCATAGGAGTTATCCACCCCAGAGCCACCGGCCGACGGGCCGAGGACTGAGTTTTCAGACAGCTCGACGCCAGGCACCAGTTTAAGTAGGTCGCGATAGTCTTGGCCTATGGGTACCCCTTCGATGGCTTTTTCTCCTAAGGAGTTGGTGAGTGAGGAATTACCCTGGCGATATAAGCGACTGCCGGTAATAGTGATCACCTCGGTCTTGTTGCCGGTCAGGCTCAGTTCCACATCAACCTTAGAGGTCTGTTCTAACAATACCTGCACCGTCAGAGTTTGACTGGCGCCGTCTTTATTGGTGAAGGTGAGCTCGTAGGTACCAGGCTTTAACTGTGGCAGATCGAAGCTCCCATCGGCTCCGGTGACCACGGTACGGGCCTTAGGCATAACGCTTGAGCGTGCGGTGACCGTTACCCCGGCCATGGACTGTTCGGTTTGCTCGGCGATAACCGTGCCCTTGATGCCGCCGGTCAAGGCCGCCAGTGCTGGAGCACTGATAAAGGCCGCGGCAATCAGGGTGGAAGTGATCGCTGTTTTAGGTGCCCGCATCGCGCGGCAGCTAGCCTGCGCCAATGCGCTGAGGTTGAAGTGAGTTGGTTTCATTATATCCCCATCCTTATAATAATTTATTTATCGGTTGGACCTTAACCCTGTGATTTCCCCTGTTTTATTAGTGCTAACCTTCCTTTTGTTGCATATATATTAAACAAGTGTTACCAGGATTAATCAAGAATATTTTTTTCATGTTATTCTTATTATTAAAAATAAAATATGAATATAACGACGCGAAATGAGCACTATACAGCGGGCGAATTCTTGCTTGCAGGTATGGGGTAAGGCTAAGTATCTATATGAAAGGAATAGTAAAGGTTGGCCAAGAGGAGTTGGCCAACCTATCAAAGCCAGGCTGGCAGGGTGTCCATGGCAAGCAGGGCATCAAAGTCAATGCGCTTGCGAATAATACTGTATTGGCTGCCTTTCACCAGTACCTCGGGGGCATTGAGGCGAGAGTTGTAGTGTGACGCCATCACGGCGCCGTAGGCTCCGGCGCCCATAATGGCAACCAGATCGCCTTGTTCACATGCGCCGAGGGAGCGGTTTTTGGCGAAGGTGTCGCCGGTTTCGCATACCGGGCCGACTATGTCATAAACCGCTTGGCTGGGCTTTTGCTCCACGGTAGCAATATGATGGTAGGCATCGTACATGCTTGGGCGGATCAAGTCATTCATGGCCGCATCGAGGATCAAGAAGGTGCGCTCTTGCCCGGTTTTCACGTATTCCACCCGAGAGACCAGGACGCCGGCATTGCCGACCATGGAGCGTCCCGGCTCGACTATGATTTTGCAACCAAGGTGGCCCAAGTGTTGTTTGGCATGCTCGGCATAGGTGCGGATATCCGGCTCATCGCTGTGCTCGCCATAATTAATGCCTAAACCACCACCTATATCTATGATTTTAATGATGATACCTTGTGCTTTTAGGGCGCTTACTAGCTCCGCAACCTTGGCAAAGGCGGCGGCAAAGGGCTCTAGGTTAATCAGCTGGGAGCCAATATGCACATCCACACCTGTCACTTCTATACCCGGTAAAGACGCCGCTTTAAGATAAAGCTCGGGCGCCAAATCTATATTAATGCCGAACTTATTCTCCGCCAGACCCGTGGTGATTTTGGCATGGGTTTTGGCCTCAACGTCCGGATTCACGCGAATGGAGATGCGTGCTTTGGTATTCATTTCCACCGCTAGGGCACTGATGCGCTCTAATTCCGGCTCGGACTCAACATTAAACTGCAAAATGCCCTGGGCCAGGGCATAGCGGATTTCCTGCTCGCTTTTACCTACACCGGCGAAGACGATTTTCTCCGCCTTAATGCCGGCGGCCAGCGCGCGGCGGATCTCACCTTCGGAAACAGTATCGGCACCGGCACCCAATTGCGCCAAGGTGGCTAAAATTGCCTGATTGGAGTTGGCTTTTACGGCATAACAAATTAAGCTATCCAGTCCTGCAAACGCATCGCTGTAGCGCTGATAATTACTGGCAATAGCCGCAGCCGAGTAACAGTAAAATGGGGTGGGGATGTGTTTGGCAAGCTCGCCGATGGTAACATCTTCAACCTGCATGTGCTGATCCACATAAGGAAAGTAGGGAAGTGGCTGCATAACTAAAAAATTACAGTTGAATGAAAACTAATTGAATAATCTATGCTCATTTGCAAGACTATTCAAGCTTTATAATAACAAGGATAACACCATGTCTTGGTATTCCATTTTGCCGCCGCTGGTAGCAATTGCAATCGTCTTTTGGCGTAAAGAAGTGATCATGGCTCTGTTGTTGGCCGTGGCAACATCCGAGTTCTTACTGGCGATAAGTGGCGAGGGTAATACCTTATTCTATACCTTTATCAATACCATAGAGCGTGTGGTCGCGACTGCATCCTCGCCGGGTAACAGCCGTGTCATTCTCTTTAGCGTGCTTATTGGTGCGCTGCTCGCCTATATTCGCGAGTCCGGCGGCGTGGCCGCAACCGTGAACATGTTAATCGGCAAGGGCGTGGCCAAGTCAAAGCGCCAGGTGGGTTTTTTAACCATGTTTTCCGGCATAGCCGTGTTTATCGAGTCCAACCTCAGTGTGTTGACCGCGGGTATTCTTTCGCGCGGTCTTTTCGATAAGTTTAAAATGAGCCGTGCCCGTTTGGCCTATATTATCGACAGTACCAGTGCCCCCGTATGTATCCTGATTCTGCTTAATGGTTGGGGCGCCTATGTGCTCGGGCTGTTGAGCAACTATGAATTGGAGCAATCGGCGGTCAGTATTTTATGGGGCAGTGTTGCCTATAACTTTTATGCGATTATCGCCTTGTTGATCGTCGCCTACACCATCGCCTTTGATAAGGTGCATGGTCCTATGAAGGAAGCGGAGCAAAAGCTGGAACGTTTGGAAGTGAATGTGCCCACCGAGGCCGACAAGGGCACCAAGGCCCGCTTTATGTTGGTGCCTTTATTGACCCTGGTGGTGTCCATGGTCGGCTTTATGTTCTGGACCGGCAATGGTGATATCGCCTCCGGCAGTGGCTCTAAGTCGGTACTTTACGCCACCATCTTATCCTGTGTTGTGGCCTATTTCCTGCTGAGTGCCAGCAAGCTTTTCAGCCACCATAAATTGGTTGAAATGGGCTTTAAGGGCATGGGGGAGTTATTGCCTCTGGTGGCCATAGTCTTGTTATCCATGACCTTGGGCGCCAGCCTGAAAGAGCTTGGAACCGGCGTTTTTGTGGCCTCCCTGGTGGGTGATTACTTACCTATCACCTTGGTGGTGCCCATGCTGTTTTTAACCGGTGCGGTGATCTCCTTTACCACGGGTACCTCCTGGGGCACCTTTGCTATTTTGATCCCCATTGGTGTGCCCTTAATTCAGGCCCTGGGGTTACCTCCTGCGCTGGTGCTCGGTGCTATTTTGGGTGGCGGTGTATTCGGTGATCACTGCTCGCCAATCTCAGATACCAGTGCGGTGTCGGCCATTGCCTCCGGCTGTGACTTGCTTACCCATGTTAAAACCCAGATGCCTTATGCCCTGGTGGGTGGTGCTTTAACCCTGGTTGCTTACTTCCTGGTGAGCCTGGCAATACTTTAAAAGACAGGCTAAGTCGGCGTTAACATAGCGCTATTTATTGCCAACAGGCGGGGGTATAATGCCCCCGTTTTTTATTTTCATTAGGGTGCCCAGCATGACCTTGGAACAGATAGATAAAACCCGCTACCGCAAACATCTTAATATAGTGATAGTCGCCTGTATCGCAGCCTTAGTAGTGGGGAGTTTAGGTATCGCCCGGTTGTTGATCCTTGCCCTGCCAAGTGACAGCGGCAGCCATTTCCATTGGAACCTGCTGGGTGTTGTGGTCAGCTGTATCGCCATAGGTTTTGCTCTTAAACGTGTCGAGCATCATCCCTTTATGACCGAGGTGGTGTATGTATGGCGCTTGAAGCAGGCGCTTAATCAGATCACCCGCAAGCTGCGCAAGATTAAGGCGGCGGCGGAGCAGGGCGATGTGCAGGCCATGCATGCGCTGCAATTTAATTACGCCGGTTCAAGGCAGTTATGGCAGCTTGATGATAACACCATCACCATGGATGAATTGGCCATCTCCCAGGCTCAGCTCGATACCCTGGCCGAGCGTTACAATGTCGAAGCCGACGCCAGCCGTTATCAGAGCGAGTACCTTAAACAGCTGTAATCCGCATGTAAGGCGGTTGAAAACACCCGCCATCTCCCCTAGTCTGGGACTCAATATAACAATTATAAAGAGTGTTCCAGTGCAGTATTGGCAGTATCTCAAGGCCTTAGGGCCAGGCATTTTAATGGCGACCGCAGCAATCGGCGGTTCGCATCTGGTGGCTTCAACTCAGGCCGGAGCCTTATTCGGTTGGCAAATGATAGGGCTTATCCTGGCCGTAAACCTACTGAAGTATCCGTTTTTCCGTTTCGGTGTTGAATACACATTAGTCACAGGCAATAACCTGGTGGCCGGTTATAAGAGCCAGGGTCCCTGGTATTTTTACTGCTTTTTTGCCCTCAATATTATCGCCGCCATAGTCAATACCGCCGGGGTGCTGTTGTTGACTGCGGCGCTGTTGCATTATGTGGTCGGTGGTGCCCTTAGCATGACGGTGCTGTGCATCATTATTCTGCTATTTTGCCTGACCCTCTTGGTGCTTGGGCATTATCAGGCCCTCGACAGTGCTGCCAAGTGGATTATGGCGGTGCTGGCCATCAGTACCATAGCCGCGCTAGTGATAGCTTTGCTTAAAAGCGGTGGTGTGCCCATGAATGCGGCCGCTGATTTCACCCCGCCCGACCTGCTGTCGCTGACGGCCTTAAGTTTTATTGTGGTCTTGATGGGCTGGATGCCGGCACCGATTGAAATTTCCGTGGCGAGCTCTTTGTGGTTGCAGGCGAAGCGACAGCAAACCGAGGTGCCTCTAAAGGCAGGGCTGTTCGATTTTAACTTTGGCTTTATCGTCACCGCATTACTGGCACTGGTGTTTTGCTCCCTAGGAGTGCTCATCCAGTATGGCGGCAATACGCAAATAGCCCTAGCCGGGGTGGCCTTTGCCCAGCAGCTGATCGATATGTACACCAATACCATGGGCGAGTGGTCGCGTTGGCTTATCGCTACCGTGGCCTTTTTATGTATGCTGGGGACTTCGTTAACTGTACTCGATGGCTATGCGCGGACCTTGTATACCGGCACCAAGCTGATGCCAAACTGGTCGTTGCCAAAGCATTTAAATACCTGGCTGATCATGCAGGCGGTGGCGGGGATGGCGGTGATCCTGTTTTTCAAAAGCAATTTGAAAGAGATGCTGACTTTTGCCATGACCCTAGCATTTTTAACCACGCCGGTATTTGCCTGGTTGAATATGCGCCTGGTGCGCCAAACCAAGATTAAACAGCCGCTGTGGTTGCGGCTGTTAACCTGGTTGGGATTGATATACCTAGTCGGCTTTAGCCTTGGGTTTATCGGCCTGCAGATTTGGCAGCGCTGGGGATAAATCTAGGTCAGCATTTTTATTGCTGCGCTGATGCCATCCAGGGTCAGGGGAAACATACGGCTTTGTTCGCCCTTGGCCATTAACTGGTCGATCATCTCGATGGAATGATAGTAGCGCCAATGCGTCTGTGGCTGTGGATTCAGCCATACCACCTTATCGAAATGCTGGGTGATGCGCTGCAGCCAGGCGGCGCCGGGCTCCTCATTCCAATGCTCCACACTGCCACCGGGGTAGGCGATTTCGTAAGGCCCCATGGTGGCATCGCCGACAAAGATAACCTTGTAATCGCGGCCAAAACGCTGCATCAGGCTGTGGGTGTCAATCTTCTGGTCATAACGTCGGGCGTTATCCTGCCACACCTGCTCGTAAACACAGTTATGGAAATAGAAAAACTCCAGGTGTTTAAACTCGCCATGGGCGGCGCTAAATAACTGCTCGCACAGTTGAATATGGTCGTCCATGGAGCCACCGATATCGAACAACATGATCACATTGACGGCATTATGGCGCTCCGGTGCCATTTTCACATCCAGCATACCCCCTTGTTTGGCGGTGGCGGCAATGGTGGCGCCTAAGTCCAGGGTATCGCTGGCTCCGCTGCGGGCAAAGCGGCGCAGTTTTTTCAGTGCCAGTTTCATGGTCCGCGAGCTGATATCGGCCTCGCTGTCGAGGTTACGGTACTGGCGTTTATCCCACACCTTAACGGCGCGGCGTTGGCGCGAGCCGGGTTGACCGATTCGCACTCCCTCCGGGTTATAGCCATAGGCGCCAAAGGGCGAGGTGCCGCCTGTGCCTATCCATTTATTGCCGCCGGCATGGCGTTTTTGTTGCTCTTCGAAGCGCTTTCTAAGTTCTTCCATCAGCTTTTCGAGGCCGCCCATGGCCTCGAGTTGGCGTTTCTCTTCGGCGCTCAGCTGTTTTTCAAACTCCTTGCGCATCCAGTCCTCGGGAAGCTGGTATTGTGCCTTCAAAGCGTCAAGCAGGTCGATATCCTCAATGCCACAAAAGTAATCGGCGAAGGCCTTGTCGAAGCGGTCAAAATGAGTTTCATCCTTCACCATTATGGTACGGGCGAGATGATAAAAGGCTTCGCTGTCGGCAAACACCACCCCGGCCTGTAATGCACCAATGAGGTCGAGCAACTCTCGCAGGCTTACCGGCAGGCGGTATTTTCTTAAGGTGAAGAAAAACTCGATGAGCATTAGCGGCGACTCATAAAGGCCAGTTTTTCAATCAAGGAAACGTCTTGCTCATTTTTCAATAGAGCACCAAAGAGCGGCATAAGTCCGCCTTTAGTGGCGCTGCCATGTAAAACCTCGGGCGCTATGTCTTCGGCCATCA
This sequence comes from Pseudoalteromonas sp. T1lg76, assembly GCF_002964725.1. NCBI lineage: Bacteria > Pseudomonadati > Pseudomonadota > Gammaproteobacteria > Alteromonadales > Pseudoalteromonadaceae > Pseudoalteromonas > Pseudoalteromonas sp. T1lg76. Next base: position 180,031 of record NZ_PQCE01000005.1, on the reverse strand, counting down.
AGAGCTTAAGCCAGTCCAACAGCTCGCTGGTGGAGGGCTTTTTCTTCAGTCCGTCGACCTGACGCAAACCAAAGAAGACCTCTAAGGCTTCACGCAAGAGCTTTTGTTTGATATCCGGGTAGTGTACGGCGACGATTTTGTGCATTTCCTCGGCGCTGGGAAAATCGATGTAATGGAAGAAACAGCGGCGCAAAAAGGCATCCGGCAGTTCTTTTTCGTTGTTTGAGGTAATGATCACTATCGGACGTTGCTCGGCACGGACGCGCTCACCGGTCTCATAAACGAAGAACTCCATTTTATCGAGCTCTAACAAGAGGTCGTTGGGGAATTCGATATCGGCCTTGTCTATTTCGTCTATCAGCAGCACCGGGCGCGGCTCGTTCTCCTTGGCGCCAAAGGCCTGCCACAGCTTGCCTTTAACTATGTAATTGCCGATATCATGCACGCGCTCGTCGCCCAGTTGTGAGTCGCGCAGGCGCGACACCGCATCGTACTCATACAGACCTTGCTGGGCTTTGGTGGTGGACTTGATATGCCATTGGATCAGTTCGCTGCCGATACTTTTCGCCAGCTCTTCGGCTAACAGGGTCTTCCCCGTGCCGGGTTCACCTTTTATCAAAAGCGGTTTTTCTAAGGCGATGGCGGCATTGACCGCCTGTTTCAGGGCGCTACTGGCAATATAATGGTCGGTTGAATCAAAATGCACGTGGAAATTCCTAACACTGGTCAGACATCGAATTAGCCTAGTCTGCCATAGTTGGCATTTACTACCAAGTCGGCTTGTGACAGCGCCGCCACAGATGCGTATAATGCTCCCATTAAACGAGTGCAGCAGGCATAAGCACGAATGAACTATCTTCCTTTGGATGACTACGCCAAGGCGTGGGTGTTTCGACACCAAGAACTTTTAATTCCGGCGCCACAATTGGCGCAGATCAAACCCATGACCGCCACCCGTGCGGCGGTGTTGTGGACCACTTTTATCAGTCGAGACAAAGATCACCCGGACTTTTTCACCGACGCCGATTGGGTCAAACAGGCGCAGCACTGGCCCCATGAAGACGTGTTTTGGGAACGGGCGTTTGAAGCCGGTGACGCTATTCCCGAGGGGATCCTGGCTCACCTGGACTGGCAGGATAACACTACCGTGTATTTCTGTATTAGTCGTGACGAGGTCATCGAAACTCGTTTCGATGTGTTTAAGCAACACTGGCAGAACTTTATGTTCTTAGCCGATGGCAGCTTTTTAATTGGTAAAAAACGCCCGCAGGTGGTGCAGTTTTTAGAGTCGGGCTTTGCCCGCCTGGGCCAACAGCCAGGGTAATTTATAGAGCCTCCCCATTGCGCTTCTCAAATTTTGCGCAACTATGGTATAAACTTAAGCACAACCAGTGGGAGGCAATGTGCGGCAACAACCATCGCAGCAAGCAGATTTATTTGCACTCGATCAACAGCGAGTGCTGTATGCCGAATTGTGCAATGCCTTCTACGCTCGCGAGTTGCACCGCATAAGTCAGCAATTAACGCATCAAGGCGATGGCACACGCTTGGCCCGTTTGCTCGACAGTCTGCCTTATTACGTGGAACGCGCCGCCTTTCATATAGTTCATGGTCATTGCCCGTTAACCTTGGATGGGCAAAATGGCAGTTGGATAGCCAAACAGGCGAGTAAACCGCCACAAAGCGATAAATCGGCTAATTTAGCCTTCTTTAGCGCTTATGCCGAAGTCGGTATTTTAGTACCATTACTGGTTACGCAGGGGCGATTGCAATTTGTGATGCTCGACACCCTAGATCAAGTTAGCAGCAACCGCTTGCATTGTAATCAGGCGGGCTGGTTTGATCTCGACGGCCAATATCGCGACACGCGATTAAGCTCGGCCCAGGACGTGCAGTTACTGGTACCCAGTAAAAAACATTTTACCCCGGCTTGTTGTGGTCATCGTTGGCAACAATTTAAGGTGACCTCACCACGGACTTTGAGTCTAAGAGAAATGCTATTAACAACACGAATTAACTGGAAAAACTTTAAGCAACCACTGCCGATGAAGGAAAGCTAATGCGATTATTCCAATTAGGTTTGTTGGCATTGTTGCTGTATCTGCAATACTTGTTGTGGTTTGGTCACAACGGCATCGAAGACTATAGCCGTTTAACCAAGGCGGTGGCCAATCATGAGCAAACGAATCAGCAATTAAATAAGCGTAACAAGTTACTCGAAGCCGATATACAAGATTTAAAACTGGACTTGGAAGGGGTGGAAGAGCGTGCCCGTCATGAGCTGGGTATGATCAAGCCCGGAGAAGTGTTTTATCGGGTGTTACCGAGTAAACAATCTGAGTCAAAATAATAACGCAAAGTAGTTATATGAGTGAAAATCACGGCATTATTGCCATAGTGCCCGCCGCCGGAGTTGGCGCGCGGATGCAATCTCAACGCCCTAAGCAGTACTTGCAATTACAGGGCAAAACCGTGCTGGAGCACAGCCTGAATAAGCTCGCCCAGGTGGCGGCGCGGTAGAGTATTACCGTGGCCATAGGCGCCAATGACGAGTATTTCGCCGAGCTGCCCATAGACTCCCAATTTGTGCATACCGTAATTGGTGGCAAAGAGCGCGCCGATTCCGTGCTTGCCGCCCTTGATGCCCTTGAAGCAAATCCACCCAAGTGGGTGCTAGTGCATGACGCCGCTAGGCCCTTGGTGAGCCCCGCCGATATCGAACGTTTAATAAATGAGTGCCAGCACCATGGCGAGGGCGGCATACTGGCCGCCAAGGTGCGCGACACCATAAAGCGCGGTGACAGTCATGTGCAGCAAACCATAGAGCGCGAGCATCTTTATCAGGCGCTGACCCCTCAGTTTTTCCCTTATACCCAATTACGCCAGGCATTGCGTGATGCCTTAGCCTGTGGCGCTACCATTACCGATGAGGCATCGGCGATGGAATGGGCTGGGCACCCGGTGCGTTTAATCGCCGGTCGCAGCGACAATTTTAAGTTGACCACCCCAGAAGATCTGCAACTTGCCGACTTCCTGTTAGGGCAACAAATGACGGAGATTTTATGATTCGAATAGGCCATGGTTTTGACGTACATAGTTTTGGCGGTCATGGGCCGCTTACTATCGGCGGCGTAAAGGTCGATTATGAACAAGGCTTTATCGCCCACTCAGATGGTGATGTGGCTATTCATGCCTTGTGTGATGCCTTGCTTGGCGCCATGGCAATGGGCGATATAGGCAAGCATTTTCCCGATACCAGCGAAGAATTTGCCGGCATCGACAGCCGTATTCTGCTGCGCCGAGTCATGGCCGAGGTGCATGATCGCGCCTTTGTAGTGGCGAATGTCGACCTTACCATAGTGGCGCAAGCGCCAAAAATGCGCCCGCATATTGATGCCATGCGCGCTTGCCTGGCGGCGGATCTGGCGGTCAGTTTAGATCAGGTTAATGTCAAAGCCACCACCACTGAAAAGCTCGGGTTTACCGGACGTAAAGAGGGTATTGCCGCCCACGCGGTAGCGCTTTTGGTGCAGCAACCATGAAGCAAGAGCCTTCAGCACCTAGGCAAAAAGAGCCAGCAGCGGAGCGCACACAAGAGCCATTAGCCTCGCTGCAGTATTTATACGGCAAGCCTACCGCCAAGGCGGTATTTAAGCGCCTGCCGGAAGACTTTATGGTTGATGAAGAGCTGGGCTTTGAGCTTGATGGCAGTGGCGAGCACGTGTGTTTGCATGTGATCAAGCGCGGTATCAATACCGTCAATGTAGCCAAGAAAATCGCCAAATTTGCCAAGGTAGCGCCGCGTGAGGTCAGCTACGCCGGACAAAAAGACCGCCAAGGTGTGTGTTCACAATGGTTTAGCGTGCCCGTGCCCATTAAACAGGAGCTCGACTTTAGCGCCCTCAACGATGAGCAAATCTTTGTAGCCAAACAGGTGCGCCATGGTCGCAAGCTGCGTACCGGATGCCATAAGGGCAACCGTTTTACCATAGTGCTGCGTGAGGTGAGCGAGCCACTGGCAGTGCTCAGTCGCATCAATGCGGTGCGCCAAGGAGTGCCTAATTACTTTGGCGAGCAACGCTTTGGTCACGATGGCCATAACCTGGTGATGGCCGAGCGTATGTTTGCCGGCGAGCAGATCCGTGACCGTAAACTAAGGTCTATGGTGATCTCTGCCGCCCGCTCTTATATTTTTAACCAGATAGTCAGCCTGCGCGTGGCCGAGCATGGTCTTGCCAAAACCCTGCAACATGAAGTCTTTATGCTCAGTGGCAGTAACGCATTTTTTACCGATGCCATCACCCCACAAAACATTACCCGATTGGTGGAAGGTGACATCGAGTTGTCGGCGCCCCTGGTGGGTAAGGGCGATAAGGGCCTGGTTGAAGAAGAGCAACATTGGTTGCAGCCTTATCATGACTGGTGTCAGGGTTTGGCGGAGATAGGTTTAAAAACCGAGCGCCGCATGTTGCGCTTATATCCCGAGAATTTACAGGTGAAAATGCCAAGCAGTGATTCGATTGAGTTGAGCTTTTCACTGAAAAAAGGGTGTTTTGCCACTGCGTTGTTACGAGAATTGGTGGATTACCGCCAGTGCGAAAACAGTATTGCAAGGAGTCATGATGAAGATATTGCTGAGCAATGATGATGGCGTACATGCCAAGGGTATAGCGGCCCTGCATCGGGCCTTAAAGGAGATTGCCAGCGTCGATGTGGTCGCCCCGGATCGCAATTGCAGCGGCGCCAGTAACTCGCTCACATTAATGAATCCATTGCGGGCGCAAAAATTAGAGAATGGCTTTATCAGTGTCAATGGTACCCCCACTGATTGCGTTCATGTGGCCCTCAATGCGCTCTTGCCTGAGCAGCCGGATCTGGTGGTGGCCGGCATTAATCATGGTGCCAATTTAGGGGATGATACCCTGTATTCGGGCACGGTAGCCGCCGCTACCGAAGGGCGCCATATGGGTCTGCCCGCCATTGCCGTGTCCCTGGTCGGCCATGATTGCAAACACTTTGAAACTGCCGCTAAGGTGACGGTGGATATAATCACTAAGTTGAGAAGTCACCCCTTACCCAATGATCAAATCATCAACATCAATGTTCCCGATGTCCCTTACGACGAACTCAAGGGCGTTAAGGTCACCCGCTTGGGTGCCAGACATAAGGCCGAAACCATGACAGTACAGCGTGACCCTTGGGGTCGTGTAGTGTATTGGTATGGTTCTCTTGGGCCTGAGCTTGACGCCGGTGAGGGCACTGATTTTGCGGCCATTCGCCAAGGCTATGCCTCGGTTACGCCCTTGAGCGTAGACATGACAGCTAAAGAAAGCATTGCCCCTTTACAGCATTGGTTAGCGGAGCTGGAAAATGATCACTAATTATCAGCGTAGCGCCGGCTCTTTGGTCAAGCTGCTGGCTCAGGAAGGCATTAGCGATGAGCAAGTGTTAGAGGCGATGGCAAAAACGCCGCGCCATTTGTTTATCGATGATGTATTGCAACATAAGGCCTATCAAAATACCGCCCTACCTATCGGCCAGGGGCAAACCATTTCTCAGCCTTATATTGTGGCGCTGATGACTCAGGTATTACGCCAGCACGGGGTGCGCGATAAGGTACTGGAAATTGGCACCGGCTCGGGCTATCAAAGTGCCATATTGGCGCAGTTGTTCGATAAGGTGTACTCGGTGGAGCGCATCAAGGCCCTGCAATGGCAGGCGAAACGACGCTTACATCAGCTCGACTTGTATAATGTGACCATGAAACATGGCGATGGCTGGAAAGGCTGGGCCTCGCAAGCGCCGTTTCAGGGTATTATCGTCACCGCCGCGGCGAAAAGCGTGCCGCAGCAGTTGCTGGAGCAGCTCGATGAAGGCGGGGTCATGATAATTCCCATTGGCGATGCAGAGCAAAAATTGATGCTGTATACTCGCTGCGAAAATGAGTTTAAACAACAAGTCATAGCCCATGTACGTTTCGTACCCTTGGTGCCTGGCGATATAATTTAAGGATATTCTTTGCGCCTCTTTACTGCTTTGTACGACGCCGCGCTGCGTTGGGCAAGACATCGCCATGCTGAGCGTTATCTTGCTGGAATGAGTTTTGCCGAATCGGTATTCTTTCCCGTGCCCCCGGATGTGATGCTGGCCCCCATGTGTTTAGCCAAGCCGACAACGGCCTGGCGATTTGCCCTGCTGACTACCTTGGCCTCGGTGATCGGCGGTATTTTGGGGTATGCCCTGGGATATTGGCTTTTTGAGCCTGTGGTCGAGCCCTTGATTGCTTCCATGGGTTGGCAGGATAAGTTTGATCATGCCCTGGCCTGGTTTAAGGAATACGGCATCTGGGTGGTGTTTATCGCCGGTTTCTCGCCCATTCCCTATAAGGTCTTTACCATAGGCGCAGGCCTGTTGCAGATGGCATTTTTGCCTTTTTTACTGGCCTCGGCCATAGGTCGTGGAGCGCGTTTCTTCCTGGTGGCAGCGCTGATGAAATGGGGCGGCGCACGCATGGAAGAAAAGTTGCGCCAGTATGTGGAAGTTCTAGGCTGGCTTGTCGTGGGCCTGGCAATCGTTTTATATTTAGTGCTCCGCTAGCTAATGGAAGGGCGCTGCATGAGTTTCAAAAACACCAGTTTATTACTGCTGGTTTCTTTTGTTATCAGCGCCTGCACCTCCCGTACTGGGCCGGCACCAGTTTCCTCCCTGGAAACTGGTCAGGCCAAAGTGACACGTAAAATTCATATAACCGGTGAGCATTACCGGGTGCAAAAAGGCGATACCCTCTACTCTATTGCGTTTAGTGCAAAAAAGGACGTTCGCGAAGTCGCGCAAATAAACGGCATTAAACCTCCCTATACCATTTATCCCAATCAACTCATTTACCTAGAATCACAGTGGCTAAAAAAGAAAAAGCGGGAAAGATACCTTAATTCGAGTAAAAAGCCTAGAGAAACAAGACAAAAAACAGGCGGAAATTTCAAGAAAGAGGTTGCTAAGCCAGTGCAACGGGAGTATGTTCAAAATGCAACTGGTAAAAAAAATGTTAGCAAATCATCAGGAGTTGCTAACAAACTAAAGTGGAAATGGCCCACCCAGGGGAAAGTAACGCAAGGTTTCTCCAACCGTGAGAATGGCTTCAAGGGATTGCAAATAGCGAACAAAACAGGAACGGCTATCTCGGCAGCTCTTGATGAGCCAAAAGAGGAGCTTCTTGAGGAGGTTGAGGACGATAGTGACGATGAATTGTTTGCCAAAGACGACAATGTCAAAAACCTCGACGCCACGCAATTATATTTAGGTGAAATTGGCTTCTCGCCGCTGCTAAGTGCCGAAGAAGAAGTCTATTTTGCCCGCAAGGCGCTGCGCGGTTGTGAAGCATCACGCAAACGCATGATCGAAAGTAACTTGAGGCTGGTAGTAAAAATCGCCCGCCGTTACAACAATCGCGGCCTGGCATTACTGGATCTGATTGAAGAGGGTAACCTGGGTCTGATCCGAGCGGTGGAAAAGTTTGACCCGGAACGGGGTTTTCGCTTTTCAACCTATGCCACCTGGTGGATACGCCAAACCATAGAGCGGGCGATCATGAACCAAACCCGCACCATACGCCTACCTATTCACGTAGTTAAAGAACTTAACGTCTACTTACGCACCGCCCGCGAGTTAACGCAGCAATTGGACCATGAGCCCACCGCCGAAGAAATAGCCGAGCGTTTGGATAAACCGGTGGAAGACGTAACTAAGATGTTGCGTTTGAATGAAAAAATTTCTTCCGTCGACACCCCGATCGGGGGCGATAATGACAAGGCATTGCTCGATATCATTGCCGATGAAAAGGGTCGCGGCCCAGAAGGGGAAGTGCAGAATAACGATATTAACAGCCATATTGTGCACTGGCTCGATGAGCTAAACCCGAAGCAAAGGGAAGTGTTAGCACGTCGCTTCGGTTTACTGGGCTATGAGCCTTCTACATTAGAAGATGTAGGCCGTGAAATTGGCCTGACCCGTGAGCGGGTACGGCAAATTCAGGTAGAAGCGCTGCGCCGTCTTAAAGACATGCTGCAACATGAAGGGCTGAATACCGAAAGCTTGTTCGAACAGATATAACTTCCCTAAGTTATTAAGATAAGAAAAAACGCCGCTAAATTAGCGGCGTTTTTGTGTTTTTAGATGGTCAATTTACAGCGACTTTAAATGATACAGGGCATCTAACGCCTGACGAGGAGTAAGCTCATCGGGATTGATCTCACCAAGCGCCACTTCGAGGGCGCTGGGCTCGGGCTCAGAGGGTAAGAGCTCAAGTTGATTTGCACCATTGCCGTTTGCTTGGCCATTGCCATTAGCGTTTAAGGCCGGCTGCTGCTCCAGCTGTTTAAGCTTGCGTTTGGCGTTGGTGATCACCGCCTTAGGCACACCGGCTAAAGCCGCCACCTGCAGGCCGAAGCTCTTACTGGCCGGCCCTTCCAATACCTTATGCATAAAGGCTATGGTGTCGTTGTGCTCAATGGCATCTAGGTGCACATTGACCAGTCCCGACTCCTGCTCCGCCAGTTCGGTGAGCTCAAAATAATGGGTTGCGAACAAGGTCTTGGCGTTGATCTTATGCGCCAGGTAATCCGCCGTGGCATAGGCTAGGGAGAGACCGTCATAGGTGCTGGTACCGCGGCCAATTTCATCCATTAATACCAGAGAATGCTGACTGGCATTATTTAAAATGGTGGCGGTTTCCGTCATCTCCACCATAAAGGTTGAGCGCCCGGAGGCCAGGTCATCGCTGGCGCCGATACGGGTAAATATACGGTCTACTGTGCCTATATTAGCGCTCGCAGCGGGCACATAACAGCCGATATGAGCCATCAGCACGATCAGAGCAGTTTGGCGCATATAGGTTGATTTACCACCCATGTTTGGGCCAGTTATCATCAACATGCGACGCTGATTATTGAGTTCTATGGGGTTGGCGATAAAGGGGTCGCGCATCACCTGCTCGACCACAGGGTGGCGACCTTCGCTAATGCTGATGGCATCGCCTTCATCGAGCGCCGGCTTGCAATAGTTCAGGGTCAGCGCCCGCTCGGCAAAGTTATTGAGTACATCGAGCTCACTTAGGGATGCCGCTAAACGCTGTAAGCGCTCCAAGTGCGGGGCGATTAGTGTGAATAACTCTTCATAAAGCTGCTTTTCCAGCGCCAAGGCCTGAGACTGACTGCCTAGCACCTTGTCCTCATGCTCTTTAAGCTCGGGAATAATATAGCGCTCGTTGTTTTTCAGGGTTTGACGGCGAATATAATGCGCCGGCACCAGGTGCGAGTTGGCGCGGCTAATATCGATATAAAAGCCATGCACCTTGTTGTAGCCGATTTTTAAGGTGCTGATCCCAGTGACTTCGCGCTCACGCTCTTCCATGGCTTCGAGTACATCGGTGGCACCTTGGGAGAGGTTGCGCCAATGGTCGAGCTCTTGGTTATAGCCTTCGGCAATCACGCCGCCGTCGCGAATAAGCACCGGCGGGTTATCGATAATGGCGCGCTCAAGCAAGTGCAAAAGCTCATCGTTGGGCTCACAGGCGTTGGCGATTTGTGCCAGACGTCGTTGCGAGGCGGTGCCGAGCAGGCCCTTTAATTCCGGCAACTGTTGCAGCGCCGAGCGTAAACGGGACAGATCTCTGGGTCTGGCGTTGCCCAATGCTAAGCGAGCTACGATACGCTCGATATCGCCGACATTGCGCAGCAAGGGATGGAGCTCAAGGTGCCAGCCCTGGTCGATCAGGGTTTCGATGGCATCAAGGCGTTGGCTCAACTCGTCGCGGCAGCGTATCGGGTTATGAATACGGCGCTTAAGCAGGCGCGAGCCCATGGGCGTGGCGGTTTTATCCAAAACGGCCGCCAGGGTGTTTTCAATGCCACCGCTAAGGTTTTGGGTGAGCTCGAGGTTTTTTCGGGTGGCGCTGTCGAGCACCACGGCTTGACTGTCTTGCTCCAGACTGATGGCATTGATATGGGGCAATGCGGTGCGCTGGGTGTCTTTTACGTATTGCAGCAAGCAACCGGCCGCCACTAATCCCAGCTTGGCATCATTAACGCCAAAACCAATCAGGTCTTGGGTGCCAAACTGCTGGCACAGGGAAGTGATGGCGGTGTCCAGGTCGAACTCCCATTCCGGGCGACGGCGCATGCCCTTGATATGCTCAATAAGCCTGATATCGCTGAAGCCTTCCGAATACAGCAGCTCAGCTGGGTTAAGGCGTTGCAGGGTCGATTTAAAGGCGTCGGCGTCGGCACACTCGACGATATTAAAGCGTCCGGAATTAATATCCAGATAGGCCACACCAAAATAGTCGCCAGTGCCTTGGCACACACTGACCAGCAAGTTGTCCTGACGCTCGTTAAGCAGGGCTTCGTCGGTTACCGTGCCCGGGGTGACGATACGCACTACCTTGCGTTCAACCGGGCCCTTGCTGGTGGCCGGATCGCCAACCTGCTCGCAAATGGCCACGGATTCGCCAAGCTGTACCAGGCGTGCCAGATAGTTTTCTACCGCATGATAGGGTACACCCGCCATAGGGATTGGATCGCCACCGGCTTTTCCTCGGTAAGTCTGCGAAATATCTAATAATTCTGCTGCGCGAATGGCATCATCGAAAAACACTTCATAGAAGTCCCCCATGCGATAAAAAAGTAAAATATCGGCATGTTGTGCCTTAATGCGCAAGTATTGCTGCATCATGGGGGTTTGTTGTTTTATATTATCTTCACTATAGAGATTTGCCGACATGCACTCACTCGAATAAGGATGGTTATGAACTTACAACAAAGGTTTACTGCCAATACACAAACCCTTGCCGCGCAACTGGGCGTTATTTTAACGGATAAGCAGATGATGATCACTACCGCTGAGTCCTGTACCGGCGGCGGTATTGCTTATGCCATTACCGACACCCCTGGAAGCTCGCGTTATTTTGCCGAAGCCGCGGTGACCTACAGCAATGAGGCTAAGCAAGAGCGCCTGGGTGTATCAGCGCAAACCCTGGCCCAATTTGGCGCCGTCAGCGAACAAACTGTGGTGGAAATGGCCCGCGGCGCAGCCCATGCGGCACAGGCGGATGTCGCCGTGGTGACCTCGGGCATTGCCGGTCCGGATGGCGGCAGCGATGATAAGCCGGTGGGGTTAGTATGGTTTGCCGTGTACTTTGATCAGCAGGTCTATACCGAAGAGCGCTATTTTATGGGGGATCGCGCCTATGTACGCGAGCAGGCTATCAGTCACGCCCTGAGCATGGTGGTAAAAATTTTAGAATCTGCTTGATACTGTAATTTCATACAGTATACTAAGGTTCATTAAGTCAAGCGTTAATACCAAGCATTATGAGCTTGGCGGTCAATGATTTTGGAGAAAATAATGAACGATAACAAGCAAAAAGCCTTAAGCGCTGCGCTTTCACAAATTGAGCGCCAATTTGGTAAAGGCTCAATCATGAAGCTAGGCGACAGCCAGGCTTTGGACGTTGAAGCCATTTCTACCGGTTCACTGGGTATTGATATTGCCTTGGGTATTGGCGGTCTGCCTACCGGCCGTGTAGTGGAAATTTATGGTCCGGAATCATCGGGTAAAACCACATTGACCTTGCAGGTTGTTGCTCAAGCCCAGCGCCAGGGTAAAACCTGTGCCTTCGTTGACGCCGAGCACGCCCTTGACCCGGTGTATGCCGAGAAGCTAGGCGTAAATGTTGATGAGCTACTTGTTTCTCAGCCAGACACGGGTGAGCAGGCGCTGGAAATTTGTGACATGCTGGTACGTTCGGGCGCCGTTGATGTAGTGATCGTCGACTCGGTAGCCGCACTAACACCAAAAGCAGAAATTGAAGGTGAAATGGGTGACAGCCACGTTGGTTTGCAGGCCCGTTTGATGTCACAGGCATTGCGTAAGCTCACCGGTAATATCAAGCGTTCAAACACCTTGTGTATCTTCATCAACCAAATCCGTATGAAGATAGGTGTGATGTTCGGCAACCCGGAAACCACCACAGGTGGTAACGCGCTGAAGTTTTATTCATCGGTTCGCCTTGATATTCGTCGCATCGGCTCGGTAAAAGACGGTGACGAAGTAGTAGGTAACGAAACCCGCGTTAAGGTAGTGAAGAACAAGGTAGCACCGCCGTTTAAGCAAGCCGAATTTATCATCATGTATGGTGAGGGTATCTCTAAAGAAGGTGAGCTTATCGACCTAGGCGTGAAGCACAAGCTGATTGAAAAATCAGGTGCCTGGTATAGCTACAATGGCTCGAAAGTAGGCCAGGGTAAGTCGAACTCGATTAAGTTCTTAAAAGAGAATGTCGAGATTGCCAATGAGATCGAAGGCAAGCTACGTGAAATGCTGTTGCTAAAGGCCACCATTAAGCCGGAAGAGGGTGAAGTAAACTCGCTTGCCGAAGAGGTGGATGCCGAGTAAGGCATAAAGAATAAGAGTAAGTAAAACCAGCCCCAGGGCTGGTTTTTTTATGCCTGTTCTATGACGTTACAAAATAAAAAAGCCGCCTCCCTTATAAAGGAATGGCGGCTTCTCTATGCTGAACGCAGTTAAAATGCGTACTTGGCGGAGAACTGCAGACGGTCTAAGTCGCCATCTGCACCACTTTCGGTTTCGCGCTCGGCATGCTTAAACTCGACCCCGAAGGTGAGTTTTTTCACCGGTGAGTACAGCAGGTTAGCACTGTAGCTTACGCTGCTTTCGGTGGGGTCGCCGCTATACGCGAGTAGGTGGGTATTGTTATCGGCGCTAAAGAAAGAATACAGGAAGGTAGAGCGCAGTTGCTCGTTCCAGTGGTGCTGATAGCCGATAAAACCTGAGGTAGAGTCTATGGCATCCAAGCCATCACCATCGTAAACGGCGCCATGGGCCACGTTTAAGCCAATATAGCGACCCAGACCCTTACCATGGGTCAGCATAAATTTAATGCTGTCTTGACCCAGGTTATAGCGCCCGGAAACACTGACACCATAAGAGGTTTCATCTTCGTCGGCGCCGCCTTGCTTGTAAGTGAGCTGGCGAGCCAAGCCGGTAACCACGATTTGGCCCCAATCGGCGTTATGGTTATAACGGGCGGTGAAATCCGGTAAGCTGGCATCATCGGTTTCGACACGGGCGCCGTTAACCGTAATGGTGCTTTCCGGGTTTTCAACGGAAAAGGCCCAGTTACCGATACTGTAGCGTGCCTGCGCCTGACGTACGAACACGGTACCTTCTGCCGGGCCAACAAAATCCAGGGTTTCCGGTAGGGCAGAAACGTTTTGGAAGTTTGACCAAGCCTGACCAAAGAGCCAGCCATCATAAGTGATATAAGCCTGACGAATACGCGGAGAGTAAGAGTTGGTAACGCGTTCGTTACCGCCAATAGAGGCAATAAAATCCAGCTCTATTTTGGTATCTATGTTCTTGCCGTTGTCTAGTTTGGTGCTGGTACCAAAGTTAAAACGGGATTGGCGCGCATGCATATCAAATACCGCATCGCTGCCATCATCATCGCCAACCGGCGTGGTGCTGGGCACATAAAAGTCGCGGCCAATGCTGTCGCCGGAAATGGTTCCAGCCGAGTAGTCGCTCCACATGGCATCAAGCTTAATATAGCCGCCGTAGCTGACTTCTGTATTGCCTATGGTGGCAGCCTGGGCACTGCCAATTGCCGTACATACCGCAAGTGCAGTCAGTGTTTTCATCATTAATTTTTGTGTTGTCATCATCTTATCCTGTTGCAAGCTAGCTCAGAAAAAATGGTCCTTGATGGCTTTTTAGGCAATTATCTATTGGTCGTACGACTAAGGTATAGCGAGCGAAAAAGGTGAAGTTTTTCACTAAGAGAAGCGGAGACTAAGAACGCCTCTGCGGGCTAATTTGGCTAAGTATTTCGCGCCATTTTTAGCAGGCGTTTTGGCGAAAACAGTGCTGTTTATAAAGATTTTATACTAAGGTCTAATACTGCAAGACGTGGCCCTGGGTAATGCTGTGGGCAGGCCTAAAGGCAACAAAAAATATGGAGACGGTTATGTCACAGAGCATTTATCCGGTTTTTGAAAACATCAAAAACAACGCATTAGTCGATAACGAAAAATACCAAGCTATGTATCAGCAATCCATCGACGACCCAGAAGCATTTTGGGCCGAGCACGGCCAGCGTCTAGATTGGATCACCCCTTACTCAAAAGTTAAAAATACCTCTTTCGATAAAGGCCATATCAGCATCAAATGGTTTGAAGACGGGCAACTAAACGCTTCTTACAACTGTATTGACCGCCATCTAAAAGATAAAGCCGATAAAACCGCGCTGATTTGGGAAGGGGATGACCCTAGCCAAAGCGAGCACATCAGCTATCAACAAGTTCATGACGAGGTGTGTAAACTGGCCAATGGCCTGCGCAAGCTCGGCGTACAAAAGGGCGACCGCGTTGCCATCTATATGCCGATGACACCACAAGCAGTCTACGCCATGCAGGCCTGTGCCCGCATTGGTGCGGTGCATTCCGTGGTGTTTGGTGGCTTCTCACCTTCGGCCATTGCCGATCGTATTAAAGACAGTGGCGCCAAGGTAGTGATCACTTCCGACGAAGGTCGCCGCGGCGGCAATTGTGTTCCGCTTAAAGCCAATGTTGATGAAGCGGTGAGCCAAGCCGGCGTCACTACGGTAGAGCATGTGATTGTGCATCAGCTGACCGGTGGTGAGGTGCAGTGGAATGATGTTGATGTCTGGTGGCATGACCTGGTTGCAGACTTACCAAGCACATGCGAGCCGGAAGTGATGAATGCCGAAGACCCGCTCTTTATCCTTTATACCTCGGGCTCGACGGGTCAACCTAAAGGTGTTGTACACAGCACAGGTGGTTACCTGGTTTACAGCTCCATGACGCACGAATATGTGTTCGACCTGCATGAGGATGATATCTACTGGTGTAGCGCCGATGTGGGTTGGATCACAGGTCACAGCTATATTGCCTACGGCCCTATGGTGAATGGTTGTACTCAGGTTATTTTTGAAGGCGTGCCTACTTACCCAAGTGCTGGCCGCATGGGTGAAATCGTCGATAAACATCAGGTTACTATTTTATATACCGCACCGACGGCCATTCGTGCGCTTATGGCTAAGGGCGACGAGCCTACCGCCAGCTCAACGCGCACCAGTTTGCGTGTATTGGGCTCTGTGGGTGAGCCAATCAACCCCGAAGCCTGGGCCTGGTATTATGAGCGTATTGGTAACAACCAGTGTCCTATCGTCGATACCTGGTGGCAAACGGAAACCGGCGGCATCATGATCACGCCATTGCCGGGCGCTACCGATATGAAGCCGGGCTCGGCAACCAGACCTTTCTTTGGTATCGCCCCGGCGCTATTTGACGCCGAAGGCAATACCCTTGAGGGAGCCGTGGATGGTAACCTGGTTATTCTTGATAGCTGGCCGTCGCAGGCACGTACCGTATATGGCGACCATGAGCGCTTTGAGCAAACTTATTTCTCTACTTATCCGGGAGTGTACTTTACCGGTGACGGTTGTCGCCGCGATGAAGACGGTTATTACTGGATCACAGGTCGTGTTGACGATGTACTGAACGTGTCTGGCCACCGCCTAGGTACGGCGGAAATTGAAAGTGCACTGGTTGCCCATGAGGCCGTGGCCGAAGCGGCTGTGGTGGGCTATCCGCACGATATCAAAGGCCAGGGTATTTATGTGTATATCACCCCTAACGAGGGTGTGGTGGTGAGCGACGAGCTGACCAAAGAGGTGCGGAATTGGGTTCGTAAAGAGCTTAGCCCTATTGCCTCGCCGGATATGATCCAATGGTCGCCGGGTCTGCCGAAAACGCGCTCGGGTAAGATTATGCGCCGTATTTTACGTAAGATCGCCGCAAATGAGCACCAGCAGCTGGGAGATACCTCAACTCTGGCCGATCCAAGTGTGGTTGATGAGCTTATTGAAAACCGCTTGAATCGTTAATTAATCGTTAAGAGCTTGATTAAAGAATGATTCTAAACGTAGACTATCGGCTATTACCTTAGGTAATGGCCGATTTTTTTTAGGAGCGCAGCATGAGTCAGTTTTTAATAGCGGACGATCACCCATTATTTAGAGAAGCCCTGAAAGGCGCGCTGACCAAGCAATTTGAGCCCTTGGAAGTGTTAGAGTCGGATACCTTCGACACTACCTTGGCGGTGCTTGATAAGCATGACGACCTGGATATCTTGCTGCTGATTTGCATATGCCGGGCAATGGCGACTTGTACGGCCTTATCCGTATTCGTGAAGATTATCCCGATTTACCCATAGCCGTGGTCTCTGGCAGTGAGGACTTGCAGGTAGTGTCTAAGGTCATGGGTTATGGCGCCATGGGCTTTATTCCCAAGTCGTCATCGGCTCAGGAAATCGCCGACGCCATCAATGAAATCCTCGAAGGTGAGGTGTGGTTGCCTGCTGATATCAAAGACAAGGTGGAAGCCATAAGTGGTGAAGACAAGCAGCTTGCGGCCCAGGTTGCATCATTAACGCCACAGCAGTATAGAGTTTTAAGTTATTTACACGAAGGTTTGCTCAATAAGCAAATCGCCTATGAGCTGAATATTTCCGAAGCCACGGTGAAGGCGCATATTACCGCCATCTTCCGTAAACTCGGGGTGTATAACCGCACTCAGGCGGTACTTATTGCCTCCAAGTTGCAGCTTGAGGCCATGGAAAGCCAACAATAAAGAAAAATAAGGCTAACAGGCAAGGCTAGGAGTGCCTTGCCAGCAAACACTGATCTAATCAAAAACCGCTCTAGTCAAAAACCACGGTGCGGTTGTCATTAACAAAGAGCTTATGCTCGGCGGCCAGCTCCAGGGCTTTACAAAACACCAGCTTTTCCACATCCCGTCCTTTTTTCGCCATGCTTTCGGCGCTGTCCGCATGGGTGACATTCGTTACCTGCTGCAAAATAATCGGTCCTTCGTCGAGCTCATTATTCACAAAGTGGGCGGTCGCGCCGATGATCTTAACACCGCGCTCAAAGGCCTGGTGATAGGGCCTGGCACCAATAAAGGCGGGCAGGAAGGAGTGGTGAATATTAATAATGCGCCCGGCAAAACGGGCAACAAATTCCGGGCTTAAAATGCGCATATACTTGGCCAGGCCAATCAAATCCGGATTGTATTCGGCAATTTTATCTGCCACCAGGCGGTCATGCTCACTGCGACTTAAGCCTTCATGGCTGATGCAGTGAAAGGGCACATGAAAGCCCTGTGCCAGGGGTTGTAAGTCCGGGTAATTGGCGATCACCGCCAGCACCTGAATATTCAAGGCCTGCTCAAAACACTTTAATAATACCCCGCCAAGGCAATGGGCTTCCTTGGTCGCCAACAAGACCACCTTAACCGGCTCGTCGCCATGGAGCGACAGTGTGGAGTTACTCGGTAAAATTGCTTGTAGCTGAGCCTCCAGGTCGATATTGCTAAAATCGCCATCGAGTTCGGTGCGCATAAAAAAGCGGCCATGGGCCTTGTCGACAAACTCATTGTTGCGGGTGATATTGAGACCATGCTCAAAGCACAGGCCGGTGATCTTGGCGATTAGACCTTCTTGGTCCGGGCACTGCGCCAGTAAAACCTTTTTCATTCCTCATTCCTGTTTGTGTTACACGAATTGCCATTATGCTCAGGGTTTCACGATAATGGCAATTGTGCTTTTTTATAAGGAATGATTTAGCAGGGCCTTTAGTTTAGCGGGCTTAACCGGCTTGGAGAGATAATGCACACCGGCATTTTTTGCCGCCAGTTTTAACTGGTCGTCGCGCACCGCAGTGATCAAAATAGCGGGTATCTCTTTGCCTCTCAGGGCTCGGATCTTGGCTATCAGAGCCAGGCCATCATCGCCCTCACCAAGCTGATAATCCATAAAGATAATATCGATATTGGTGTCGCTCTCGACCACAGCCAGCGCTTGCTCAGCCCCTTGGCAACCATGACAGCGTGCGCCCCATTTGTTCAGTAGATGACGCATGGCTTCTATATTGGCGGCCTCATCATCGACCACCAGTACATCATAATGAGATTGAGCCGCAGCTGTGGTTGCCGGAATACTTGAACCTTGAATTCGAGCCAGCGAGCCGTAGGGCACTTCTACCTTAAAGCAACTGCCCTTACCGAATTGTGAGCGCATGGTCAGGGGATGGGAAAGCAGCTCGGCCATGCGTTTTACCACCCCAAGCCCAAGGCCGACACCCTTGTTGTCGCCGGACTCAACGCGATAGAAATCATCGAATATTTTTTTCTGTTCATGATCTGAAATGCCCAGACCCGTATCCCACACCTCTATGCTGAGATGGTGTTTACGGCGGCGACAGGCAACCAGCACCTTGCCGCTAGGGGTGTATTTCACCGCGTTGGAAACCAGATTCTGAATGATGCGGCGCAGATAGGTGGTATCGCTGTGGACCACCTCATTGCTCGAACGCAGGGTCAGTTTCAGGCCCTTGTCGGCGCATAAAATGGCGTATTCATTGACCAGGGGCGTAAGAATATCGTCGATATGAAAGTGGCGCGGCGTGGGCGACATGGCGCCTTGGTCGAGCTTGGCAATATCGAGCAGGGCCGACATCAGGTGCACTGTACTGTCCAGACTGTCACCGAGCTTGGCCAGGCTATTGGCGTTGTGGGCGCTTAGCTCCTGCTCGTCCATGGACGCCAGATACAGGCGTGCGGCATTGAGAGGCTGAAGAATATCGTGGCTGGCCAGGGCGAGGAAGCGGGTTTTACTGTCGTTGGCATGTTCCGCTTCTAGTTTTGCCGCCTTCAATGCCTGCTCGATTTGCTCCCTGCTGGCGATTTGCGCCTTAAGATCCTGGTTCATGGCGCGTACTTCCTGGGTCCGTGCCTCGATGCGGTTTTCCAGATCCATGTTGATCTCTTCCAGGGCGTTTTGCGTTTCCATGTGTGCGGTAATATCGGAAAAACTGGTCACAAAGCCGCCGTCCGGCAGCGGGTTACCAATCATCTCAAACACCTGGGCATTGCGGCGATGACGAATAAAGTGATGGGGGGTGCCGTTACGCAGGTGTCGCACCCGTTTTTCCACATGCTGTTCAATTTCGCCGGGGCCGCATTCACCGCGCATGGCGTTATAGCGGATCACCTCTTCTATGGGCTGACCTTGCTGTAAGAAGCCGTCGGGGTAGCCAAACATCTGCGCGTAGCGCTTGTTCCAGGCCACCAGATTAAGGTCCTTATCGACGACGGAAATACCTTGGCTCAGATTTTCTAACGAGGTAAACAAGAGGTTCTGGTTAAAACGCAGCGCCTGCGTGGTTTCGTCGAAAAAGTTGACCACTTCTTCAAAGGCCAGGCGTTTGCCACTGGCCACGGTTTGTATCAAGGCTTGTGCCGAGGAGGCGCCAAGCACCCCGGTCAGGGCGCGCTCGCAATAGGCGATAAATTCATTGCTTGGTTGGGCATTGTTGTCGTCTATATCTTCGCTCAGGCTGTAATGAGCCAGCACCTGGGTACTACGCTGGGCGCCGAGGAAGGTTTGCAGCAGCACTTTAAAGTCATACACAGTGGCATCAACGTTCTTATTCAGACGCTTGGCAAAGTTCAGTTGCTCCATGGGATTAACAAAGGCGGCGGCCTGAATGCGGTCGATAAGGCGCTCCTGAGCCCCTAAAGAGAAGCTGATATAGCAGCAGATATTGGCAAACAGGGCGATGAGGGTGCCCTGGGTAATTAGATTTTGCTGGGCACCGCTGTCGAGTGCCGTGGTGGCGCTCAGAATAGGGATGAGCAGGAACAGGGTCCAACAGACTACACCGGCGGTCAGGCCCGCATACACGCCATAGGCATGGCCCTTACGCCAATACAGGCCGCCGACTATTGCCGGCAGTAACTGGGTGACTAAAGAAAATGCCACCAAGCCCATGGAGGCCAGGGTTTCACCATGACCAAAAAACTGCTGATAGAGATAAGACAGCAGCAATATGGCGCCTATGGTAAAGCGTCGCACCAGTAAGATACGCGAGCGATAGCTGGTGTTGATATGGCTGCGGCGGAACTTACGTTTCAGTAACAGCGGCAGTACCACGTCATTGGAGATCATGGTGCTCAGGGTCAGGGTCGCTACCACTATCATGGCGGTGGCCGCTGACAGGCCGCCGATAAAAACAAAGGTAGTCAAAACACTGTGACCGCTGCTCAGCGGCAGTGCCAATACAAAGCTGTCGGCGCTATGGCCATGGCCAATTTCCGGCATTATGGCGGCGCTGGCGATGGGAATAATCATCAGCGCAATAAGTAGTAAATACAGGGGGAAGGCCCAGCGTGCCGTGCGCAGATGGCGGATATCCTGGTTATCAACCACGGTGACATGAAACTGGCGTGGCAAGCAAATGATGGCCGCCGCCGCCATCAGGGTCTGGCCGATAAAGCCAAAACTCAGTACCTGGGAGTTCCGCCAGTGTTGCCATACGCTATCGAGTGAAACGCTCTGGGGGAGGCTGTAAAAGGTATATAAAGCGAGACCGGCGACAAAGACCAGGGCAATAAGCTTTACCAGGGATTCAAAAGCCACCGCCAGCATCAAACCGGAGCGGTACTCGGTCACATCCACCTTGCGGGTTCCGAAGAAGATGGCGAACACCGCCATGATCAGGGCTCCGCCCAGAGCCAGCACAGGGCCTGAGATCTTGGAATCTCCCGATAATAAGATAAAGCTGCTGGAGAGCGCCTTAAGCTGTAGGGCGATATAGGGAATGGTGGCCATCAGGGCGATAAAGGTCACTAAAATCGCCGTCAGTTGCCGTTTGCCGTAGCGCGCCGAGATAAAGTCGGCAATGGTGGTGATATTTTGCTTTTTACTTACCAAGACGAGTTTGCGCAGGAAGCCCTGAAAGAAGACAAACAATAAAATGGGCCCGAGCAAAATTGGCAAGTAGTGCCAACCATCACTGGCGGCTGTGCCCACCGAGCCGTAGTAGGTCCAGGAGGTACAGTAGATCCCGATCGCCAAGGCATACACAAAGGGGTGATGGCTGATGTACTTGGCCCAGGGTGTGGTTTTGTCGCCCCAGTTGGCTAACCAAAACAACACGGAGATATAGGCCAGAGATACAAGAATTAAAGCTAAGGTCATGGTGTAAGGGTTATTTTTATAAGTACCTCTACCATAGCAAAAGCCCATGGCGAATAGCAGTGCTTTTGTCGCGCACTAGCATGCGACTAAGGGTTATTAGACTAATGTATAAATGCCAAAAAATGCCGTGCCAACCATTTCCTTAATAGCTAAAAAATTCATTATCTATATGTTTTTATTAGTTATTTTTTATTTTGTTCTTCTCTCCCATTAAAGGTTAACTTTTTGTTACGACTAAGGTCTGAATTTCCTCTTGGCCAAGCATTGCTAGATTCAAAAGTGATGATAACAACCGTTCATGCCTTTGGGTGTGATGTAAAGGGGATACAAAATGGCTTTTAAAGATGCAGAACATGCGAAGGCCTATTGGAGTGAAAACCTCAGCCTAGTATTTAAATTACTGGTGGTGTGGTTTGTCGTTTCTTTTGGCTTTGGCATTTTGTTAGTCGACGTACTCAACGAAGTACGATTCTTTGGGTTTAAACTGGGCTTTTGGTTTTCACAACAAGGCGCAATTTACACCTTTGTAGCTCTTATTTTTGTCTACGCATACAAAATGAATGCGTTAGATAAGAAATACGGCGTAGACGAATAAGGAGCAAAATGATGGATGTTCAAGGACTTACCTTTTTAATTGTTGGCCTGAGCTTTGCGCTCTATATAGGTATCGCCATTTGGGCGCGTGCCGGCTCAACCAATGAATTCTATGTTGCCGGTGGTGGCGTACCACCCTTAGCCAATGGTATGGCTACGGCCGCAGACTGGATGAGTGCAGCCTCGTTTATTTCCATGGCGGGGATCATCTCCTTTGCCGGTTATGATGGCGGTGTATATCTTATGGGTTGGACCGGTGGTTATGTACTGCTGGCGCTGTGCCTAGCACCTTATTTGCGTAAATTTGGCAAGTTTACGGTGCCGGATTTTATCGGTGACCGTTACTACTCACAGGCAGCCCGTGTGGTCGCTATTTTCTGTGCCATCTTTATCTGCTTTACCTACATCGCCGGTCAGATGCGTGGTGTGGGCGTAGTATTCTCGCGCTTCCTGGAAGTAGACATTGAAACCGGTGTATATATCGGCATGGTGATCGTATTCTTCTACGCCGTACTTGGCGGCATGAAGGGCATTACCTACACCCAGGTTGCTCAGTACTGCGTGCTGGTATTTGCCTACCTGGTACCTGCTATCTTTATTTCCTTGATGATGACGGGTCACCTGTTGCCACAAACCGGTTTCGGCGGCACCTTATCCGACGGCTCCGGACTCTACTTGCTCGATAAGCTTGACGGTCTCAGTACCGAGCTCGGATTTGCCCAATACACCGAAGGCTCCAAGAGTATGGTTGATGTCTTTGCCATTACCGGCGCGCTAATGGTGGGTACCGCAGGTCTGCCTCATGTAATCGTACGCTTCTTCACTGTACCTCGCGTTCGTGATACCCGTATCTCGGCGGCTTGGACCCTGGTCTTTATTGCCATCGTCTATACCACGGCTCCGGCGGTTGCATCATTCGCTCGCGTGAACATGATCGACACCATCAATGGTAAAGACGGCAGCGGTACCTTGTATGAAGAAGCACCGCAGTGGATTAAAAACTGGGAAAGAACCGGCCTTATCACCTTCAACGACAAGAATGAAGATGGTCGTATGAACTATTCGGCGGGTGACATTAATGATCCAGCCAGCGCCAATGAAGTGAAGGTTGACCGCGATATCATGGTACTTGCGAACCCTGAAATTGCCGACCTGCCAGCCTGGGTTATTGCTTTGGTAGCCGCCGGTGGTATTGCCGCAGCGCTATCGACAACCGCAGGCCTGTTACTGGTTATTTCTACCTCGGTTTCTCACGATTTGTTAAAACGTACCTTGAAACCGGATATCAACGATAAGCAAGAGCTGTTGGCGGCGCGTTTGGCGGCCATGGTAGCCATTGGTATCTCAGCCTACTTTGGTATCAACCCGCCTGGCTTTGTGGCCTCTGTGGTGGCCTTTGCCTTCGGTCTGGCGGCGGCGAGTTTCTTCCCAGCCATTATTATGGGGATTTTCTCAAAACGCATGAACAAAGAAGGTGCCATTGCCGGTATGGTAACGGGTATAGGTTTCACCGCCGCATACATCATCTACTTCAAGTTTGTTAGCCCAGAGCTAAACAGTGTCGAGCATTGGCTATTTGGTATCTCACCTGAAGGTATCGGCCTTGTGGGTATGCTGGTCAACTTCTTTGTTGCTGCCGTGGTGCAACGCATGACTGCGGAAACTCCGGATGAGATCAAAGAAATGGTTGAGGGCATTCGTAATCCTAAAGGTTCTGCAACGGCCCATTCGCACTAAGGTGTAGTAACCTAACTTGCAGATAACAAGCCCGACCTTAGACCAAGGTCGGGCTTTTTTTGTTGTTGAATAGGTCCTAGATTTAGTCTTGTTACCACATGTTTAGGACGTGGACTATGAGTGCCCAGCATCAGGATATTTTTGACTTTGTCAGCCAGCAGGCGCCATTTAACGCCTTGCCAGACTCTGCCTGCGATTATTTTACCCATCATTTAGAAGTAATTTATGTCACCCGGGAAAATCAGCATCAATGGCTGGATTCTGCCCATCCCAAGTTATTTTTACTTCGCAGCGGTGTTATTGAGCTGGTGGCCGCCGACGGCGAGCCTATTGCGCGCCTCACCGGGGGCGACTATTTTGGTTATCCCTCCTTGCTTAGCGGCGAGAGTATAAAAAACCGCATCGAGGTGAAGCGTGAAGCCCTGGTCTATATGCTCTCGCAAGCGGACTTCGATTATCTGCGCCACGAATATAAGGCGTTTGAACAATATTTTGTGCGTGCTCATTCAAACCGACTCTTGTCGTCTAAGTATCAGCACCATGGTGATAGTTGGTCGGAGCGCAAAATTGCCCAGTTGATGACGCGTCAGGCCATCACTCTGACCCCGGATGCCAGTATTCGTCAATGCGCGCAGACCATGAGCGAGCATAGGGTGTCTTCCGTTATGGTGACTCAGGGGGAGGGCCAGGAGGCTCGCTTAATTGGTGTGGTTACCGACCGGGATTTACGCTCGCGGGTATTGGCCGAAGGCGTGGACCCAGAGAGCAGCATTGCCGAAATCATGAGTGTGGAACCCAAGTTTATTTTTGAAAACAACCGGGTGTTTTCGGCCATGCACTTGATGCTCAAACACAATATTCACCACTTGCCGGTGCTTAACGAGCTGCATCAGCCGCTCGGCATGGTCACCTCTACCGACTTGCTACGCCAGCAAAAAAGCGACCCGGTGCAATTGATTGGTCGCATCTACAAGGCCAGCGGGGTTGCCGACTTAAAACGTTATGCTCAGGAAGTCCCCGAGCTACTTGAGGGTTTTGCCTATCATATTGATGACATCAGTTTGATTGGCAAGTTACTCAGTGGTATCAGCGATGCCTTGACCACACGTTTAATTCAGCTGTTTCAGCAGCGCCACGGCGATGCCCCGGCCCGCTTTAGCTGGATTTGCTTTGGCTCTCAGGCCCGCGAAGAGCAAACCCTGCACTCGGACCAGGATAATGGCCTGCTCTTGCCCAATGGTCTGGATGAAGAGCAGCGCGAGTATTTTAAGGCCATGGGGGAGTTTGTTTGCCAGCAGTTGGATGTGTGCGGTATCAGGCGTTGCCCAGGCAATATTATGGCCAGCAATGAAGCCTGCCGCCTGAGTCTGGATGGCTGGCTTGATAAGTTTGACCGCTGGCTGTCCAGTCCGACGCCGGAGGCCATGCTGAATTGCAAAATCTTCTTCGATATTCGTTTTATCAGCGGCTCGAGTGATTTGTTCGCCACCTTTAGCGAGGCCTTATCGGCGCTTAAACCCGATCAGTTCTTCTACCGCGCCCTGGCCAGTGAGTTAAATCTAAACTCGGTGCCCATAGGTCTGTTTAATCAACTTAAAACCGAGGCAGATGCCGAGCGCCATAAATACATAGATTTAAAACGCCGTGGCATAGTGATCATCAATGATATTGTTCGCCTCTATGCGCTGCAGGCCAATATTCGCCATGCCAGTACCTTGGAGCGCCTCGATGCGCTTAGCAAAACCCAGTGGTTGTCGAAAAAGGATATTTTTGATCTTAAGGATTGCTGGCGCTACCTCACCCAGTTGCGCCTGCGCGCTCAGCTTGATAATGAGCCGCTGCCCAGCAACTGTATCAACCCCGATGGCCTGACTTCCCTGGAGCGGCATCAATTAAAAGAGGCCTTTTATCTGGTGCGCCAGGCACAGCAAGCGGCAACCTTTAAATTTGCCCGCGGGAGTCTGTAACCATGACCTATTCCTGGTGGCAGCAAGTGAAGTCGCAGTTGGGGTTCGATCCCCATGGCTTGTCACGGCCTTGGACTAGTCATAGGTATGTGGTGGTGGATCTGGAGTTAACCGGTTTAAACCCCAGGGAGCATGAGGTGGTGTCGCTGGCCTGGGTGGTGATAGAGCAGCAAAGCATTAAGCTCAGTCAAAGTGGTCATTTGTTGCATCAGGGAGTATTGGAGCTGGCGCAGTCGCCTATTTACCACGGTATTACCGCCGAGCGCTTGCAGCTTGAGGGGTTACCCATGGCACAAATACTTGAGCGCTTTGGTGCCGTATGTGCCGACAGTATTTTGGTGTTTCACAACAGTTTGCTTGATACCCGTTTCTTGCAGCGGGTCTGCAAAGAGCACAAGGTGCAGTTACCTCGAATCACCTTAGACACCCTGAAAATTGAGCAAAGGCGCTTGGCACGCCAGGGCTCGGATATTGCCTTTGATGCCTTGTCCTTGGAAGCCTGTCGAGCGCGTTATGGCTTAATGGCGCACACGTCCCATGATGCGCTCAGCGATGCCTTGGCTACCGCTGAGCTGTTTTTGGCTCAGGCCAACCAGATCAGTAAGCGTGAACCTGTGCCTTTAAGCGCCTTGATCACGGCTGGGTAATCTCTGGCAATTGCTGCTTTTGCCAGCCCAGCCAATCGCCTTCAAGGTGGTACACTTGCTTAAAACCAAGCTCTTGCAAGGTACTGATGGCCATGGCTGCGCGGCGGCCGCTGCGGCAATAAACCACTATGGGGCGTTCTTTATCGAGCTCGGCGGCATGCTCCGCCAACACATTGTGGCTGATGTTAACGGCCCCCTTGATATGCCCTTGTTGATATTCTTCACTGGTACGCACGTCCAATAACTGCATTGGCTCGGCATTAAAGCGGTCAACCAAGAGTTGCTGCGCGGCTATATCTGTTGCTTCGCCTTGTGCCATACTTAAGGGCGAGCAAAAAAGTGCGATTGCGGCGATAAGCGCCGCGCCGGTGTTTTTCATCATAGATCTTCCCCTTGTTACTAAAACGCCTGAGCGCCGTTTATCCCAACCAACTGCTATTACCATCAGCTTCATGTTTTAACATTGTGGCTGCCAATAACCATAGCATAACTTTTTGTCGGTCTGAATTGTGTGTTTGCACGTCGCGAGGGCCACTTGTTTCGTGCTATCATTGCCGCCATTTACTAAGTAAAGCAGGCTGATCTTTGAGGTTGGCTTTGTTATATTATTACAATTGTTTATTGTACAGAGTGAGTCGTCGTGGCCGAAGTCAGAGCTAGGGTCCATTTAAATGTGGGCAAAAAAAGTGATATTCCTGCGGAAATCGTATCTTTTAGTGGATTAAAAGATGGTCAGGAACATGTTGCCTTAATTTTTAACCAAGCGGATGAGCAACAAACGCCCCTGATCCGTATGCACTCAGAGTGCCTGACCGGCGATGTATTTCACTCCAGCCGCTGCGATTGCGGTGAGCAACTTAATGAAAGCATCGAGCTTATGCATGAGCAAGGTGGGGTGCTTCTTTATCTTCGCCAAGAGGGTCGCGGCATTGGTTTGTACAATAAGCTCGATGCCTATGTGTTGCAGTCTCAGGGCATGAACACCTATGAAGCCAACAATCATCTTGGCTTTGCCGACGATCTGCGGGATTTCTCCGATGCTGTTTTAATGCTTAAGGCGCTTGGCATTAGCCAGGTCAAGCTGATGACCAATAATCCGAAGAAGCTCGATGCCCTGCGTAACAATGGCATAGAGGTTAAGGCCGTCGTTGGTACCCATGCGCATATCAAGGTGGGGCAAACCGGTAATCAGGCGTACCTGGAAACCAAAATAGCCCATGGTGCACACATGCTGGATATTAAAAAAATTAAGAAATCATAAGCGCAATACGCAAAAGGAAGATTAGTCATCATGTCGATAGAAATACGCGTGCACAAGGCCAGCTCGGGAGCCCGCTGGTATAAAGCAGGTTTGGATATTTTCCAACGCCAGCCGTTTATTTTTATGTTTATGTATATGTTTATTGCCGCTGTGGGCATGCTGGGCTTTGTCCTGCCGCTGCTAAAAATTCCGGCGGCCTTGGCCACGCCATTTTTATTGGCGGGTTTTTATCAGGCAGCCTTGCGCCGCCAAAAGGGTCATAAGGTTGCCTTTGCCGATATCCTGAATGTTTTTTCCCAACAGGGCAGACGCATGTTGCTGTTTCGTGTTGGTCTCTACCAAATGGGCGCGGCCTTGCTGTTAGGCATGGTGAGCAGCTTGCTGTTTGCCGATGCGGTGGCTGTGCTTAGCCAGCCGGATATCGACCCGCAAGTGGCGTTGCAAGAGTTAGCGCAAAGCTTCTCCTTCCCTGCGGTAGCCCTGATTTTAGTCCTCTTTAGCGTTTATTTGTGTGCTTTTGCCTTTGCCGTGCCCTTGGTTTATTTTGGCGGTCATACGTCAATGTGGGCGGTAATGAAGGCCAGCCTGCTGGCGTTTTACCGTAATATGGCGGCGATGACGGTTTATGGCCTGATCGGCGCCGGTCTGATGCTGGTCTGTGCGATTTTGTCTCTTATTCCTCTTCTTGTTGTTATGCCGATTTGCTACATTAGCTTATTCATCGCCTTTCAGGCGATATTTATGCCGCAATTACAGCAGCATGAAGGTGATAAGGGCGCAGTGGATAGGGCTCAAAATGAGCCGGCGAAGCCACAGGAGTCACATTCTTCCGATGGCCGGTTTGACGCTTAATGGATGAGCGCGAACAGCAAAAACAAAAGAATTATGTGCTCTGGTTACTGGGGCGGCAGGAATACAGCCGCAGGGATTTGCAGCGCAAATTGCAGCAACGTCAGGTACCAGAGGAGTTTGCCACCAAGCTGTTAGATTGGTGCGAGCAACAGGGATTTTTGGACGATAACCGCTATTGCGCCAGCTTTATTCGCCGGGCAATAGATAAGCGTCACGGGCCGCGCCGTATTTGTGCCGATGCTCAGCAAAAGGGTCTGGATAAAGACCAGGTGGCTGGAGCCTTGGCAGAAATGGACGTCGATTGGTTCGAACTGGCTCAAGAGGCCTACCAGCGTAAATTTAAGGCGCTGGGAAAACAACTAGATTATAAGGAAAAAGCCAAGCGTATTCGTTACTTAACGGCGCGTGGTTTTGACTACCAACAAATAGAATTTGCACTTGCAAGTGAAGCGACAGACGAGTGAGAAAAACGCAATGCAGCATTTGACGACCGCACAGCTAAGACAGAAGTTCTTAGATTATTTCGCCAAACACCAACATCAGGTGGTGCCTTCGGCCTCTTTGGTGCCGGGCAATGACCCCACCTTGTTATTCAACAACGCCGGTATGGTGCCTTTTAAAGACGTGTTCCTGGGCGCAGAAAAGCGTCCTTATACCCGTGCCGCCAGTGCTCAGCGTTGTGTTCGTGCCGGTGGTAAGCACAATGACCTGGAAAACGTAGGTTATACCGCCCGTCACCATACCTTCTTTGAAATGCTGGGTAACTTCAGCTTTGGCGATTACTTTAAAGAGCAGGCCATTGCCTTTGCCTGGAAGTTTTTGACCGAAGAGCTGCAACTACCGAAAGAAAAGCTGTGGGTGACCGTTTTCACCGAAGATGACGAAGCCGCCGATATTTGGATTAACCAAATTGGTGTGCCTAAAGACCGCGTGTCACGCATAGGTGCAAAAGATAACTTCTGGTCTATGGGCGATACGGGTCCTTGTGGTCCTTGTTCAGAAATTTTCTATGATCACGGTGAGGAAGTCTGGGGTGGTCCTCCGGGCACGCCAGAAGAAGATGGCGACCGTTATATCGAGATCTGGAACCTGGTATTTATGCAATTTAACCGTCACGCCGACGGTACCATGGAGCCATTGCCGAACCCATCTATCGATACCGGCATGGGCCTTGAGCGTATTGCCGCTATCTTACAGGGCGTGCACTCAAACTATGAAATCGACCTTTTCCAGGCCCTGATCAGCTCAGCTGCTAAGGTGACTAATGCTCAGGATATGGAAGACAAGTCGCTGCGCGTAATCGCCGACCATATTCGTTCATGTGCCTTCTTGGTACTCGATGGTGTTATGCCTTCGAATGAAGGTCGTGGTTATGTATTACGCCGTATTATTCGTCGCGCCGTGCGCCACGGTAATAAGCTGGGCGCCAAGGGCACCTTCTTCCACAAGATAGTGGCCGAGCTGGTGGCACAAATGGGTGATGCTTACCCTGAGCTGGCCCAGAAACAGGGCATTATCGAGAAAGTATTACGCATCGAAGAAGAGCAGTTTGGTAAGACGCTTGAGCGTGGCCTGGCGATTCTTGAGGAGCACTTAAGCAGCTTAGAAGGGGATGTGATCCCGGGTGACGTGGTCTTTAAGCTTTACGATACCTATGGTTTCCCAGCGGACTTAACCGCGGATGTGGCCCGTGAGCGCTTTTTGACCATAGACGAGAAGGGCTTCCAGGAATGTATGGATGTGCAGCGCAAAAAAGCCCAACAAGCGGGCAAGTTTGGCGCCGACTACAACAATCAATTACGCTCGGATAAGTCGACCGAATTTAAAGGCTATGATGCTCAGCAGCACAGCGCCACGGTAGTGGAAATGTTTGCCGCCGGTGACAAGGTCAGCCTGCTTAACGATGGCGAAGAAGGGATAGTGATCCTTAACCGCACCCCTTTCTATGCCGAGTCTGGTGGTCAGGTCGGCGACACAGGTGTGCTGGCTACTGCCAACGGTCAGTTTATCGTTACCGATACGCAAAAACTGGGTAATGCCTTTGCTCACCACGGTAAAGTGGTAGGGCAGATTGGTGTGAACGACAAGGTGGATGCGCGCATCGATGCCGAGCGTCGCGACCGCATTAAGAAAAACCACACTGCGACTCACCTTATCCATGAAGCTTTGCGTCAGGAGTTGGGTGAGCACGTAAACCAGAAAGGTTCATTGGTGCAAGCGGATCGCCTGCGCTTTGACTTCTCGCACTTTGAAGGTGTGACGCCAGAGCAATTACAGCGCGTTGAAAAGAAAGTGAATGACGAAATTCGTCATAACTTTGCGCTGCAAACCGAGTTGATGGCCATAGATGCCGCCAAGGAAAAAGGTGCCATGGCGCTGTTTGGCGAAAAGTATGATGACGAAGTGCGTGTTGTTAGTATCGGCGACTACTCAATTGAGCTGTGTGGCGGTACTCACGTGGAGCGTACCGGTGATATCGGCTTATTCAAGATAGTTTCCGAAGCGGGTATCGCTGCGGGCGTACGTCGTATTGAAGCGGTGACCGGTGCCGACGCCCTAAACCATATTGCGGCGCAAGAAGAGAAGCTAACGCAAATCGCGGCACTGTTGAAAGCGGATAGCGGCAATGTACTGGATAAGGTTCAAGGCCTGTTAGAGCGCTCTAAAGGCTTGGAAAAGCAGGTAGCTCAGCTTAACGACAAGCTTGCTAGCGCTGCTGGTGCCTCGCTGCTAGACGGCGCTAAAGACATCAATGGCGTTAAGGTATTGATTGCCAATGTGGCCGGTACAGAAAGCAAAGCCCTGCGTGGCATGGTTGATGATCTGAAAAACAAAATGGGTTCAGGCATTATCGCCCTGGGTGTTGCCGATGGCGATAAGGTTAGTTTGATCGCCGGTGTAACCAAGGATCTGACAGGTCAATTTAAGGCTGGAGAACTGGTTAACCATATGGCTGCTCAGGTTGGTGGTAAAGGTGGTGGTCGTCCCGATATGGCTCAGGCCGGCGGTACACAACCAGAACACCTTGACGCTGCCCTAGCCAGTGTTGAGGGCTGGGTGAGCGAACGCGGTTAATAGCGGGCTGTATTAAACACAGTGGCGCTTTTAGTCCAAAAATTCGGCGGCACCTCGGTTGGCTCTATTGAGCGGATTGAGGCGGTCGCCGATATTATTATTCGCCAACGGCAACTTGGTCATCAGGTGGTGGCTGTGGTCTCGGCCATGTCCGGGGAAACCAACCGCTTGTTGGCATTAGCCGGTCAAGTGGATGACAGGCCCAGTACGCGAGAACTCGATGTGCTGGTCAGCACCGGCGAGCAGGTAACTGCCTCGCTCTTGTCCATGGCGCTGATCCGCCGCGGTTATCCGGCGGTAAGCCTGCTCGGCGATCAGCTGGGTATGAATACCGACAACCTCTTTACCAAAGCTCGCATACTGGATATCGACACTCGTCGTCTGCGTCAGGAGCTGCAGCATGGTCGCATCGTTATTGCCGCCGGTTTTCAAGGTCGTGATAGCGAAGGTAATATTACCACTCTAGGCCGTGGCGGCAGTGATACCTCGGCGGTGGCCATTGCCGGGGCGCTTAACGCCGAAGAATGTCAAATCTACACAGACGTTAATGGTGTCTACAGTACCGATCCCCGTGTTGAACCCAAAGCGCGACGCCTCACCAGCATTGGCGTACCAGCTATGTTGGAGATGGCCAGCTTAGGGGCCAAGGTGCTGCATATCCGTGCCGTTGAGGCAGCGGCTCAGTATCGGGTGCCGTTGCGGGTATTATCCAGTTTTGACCCCGACCAGGGCACTTTAGTTTTAAGCGATGAGGACGAGCCAATGCCACAGCAAAATGTGTCGGGTATTGCCTTTAAAAGGGAACAAGCGCTCATTTTTCTTAATAATTGTGACGCAAATCCAGCAACTTTGGCGAATATACTAGAGTTGTTGGCCCATAAAGGCATAGAAGTCGATGTTATTAATCAAGTTAATCAAAAAGTTGGCAAAGTAGACTATGCTATAAGTATACCCAGCTTAGAGTTGCGAGAAGCGCTAGTTGCGTTATCAAATAGCGACCAATTAGCTGGCGTAAATATCACCACTCGGGACGATTTAGCCATGCTTTCTTTGGTGGGTGTGGGTATAAAAACAAATGCATCGATAAGCAGTCAGTTCTTTCGAGTTTTTGCTGACGAGAATATCGAGGTATTTATTGCAAGCTCTGGAGAGATAAAGCTTTCGGTACTGATCGAACGGCAATATTTAGAGCTTGCAGTAAGGGCACTGCATGCAAAATTTGGCATGGCAGATGAATAATTAAGCAAAGTTTTACTTACTTTTATAGTAATTATTCATTAAAATGCCGTTGACGGAATTTTTGACTAATTTGGAATAATGGGAGCAAGAGAATGCTAATTCTTACTCGTCGCGTTGGCGAAACCCTGATGATAGGTGACGAAGTCACGGTTACCGTATTAGGTGTGAAGGGTAACCAGGTACGTATTGGTGTGAATGCGCCTAAAGATGTATCTGTACACCGTGAAGAAATTTATATGCGAATACAAGCGGAAAAATCGGGTTCATCGAATCCGGGTAATGAATAATACCGCTGATTACTAAGCCACTTTTAAAGTGGCTTTTGTTTTTTCTGAGCCAGTATAAATTCCCTTACTTGGTCATTTAATATGGCGTTACTCAGATAATGGCGGTAGCCCTTATTGGTCACCAAGACTAGGCCTTTTTCTGTGCTCACAGTCTTGCTGATATTGGTCCAAGCCAAGGTGCGGGTATTACCGTTTGCCGTGGTGCTGATCCCTTGCTCATCGATTTTTAGTTCAACCTCATGACCGGCGGCGCGAGAAAGGCGTTGACGGGCTACCCACCAGGCCTTTTGATAGCGATACGCCACCATCTCCAGCAAGGCCAAGGCAAATAAAAAATAGCCTACATAGTTGTTTTGCAGCTTTAGTATGCTAAACAGGGCGAGGGCAACCAAAAGCAGGATTAAACCATATTTGGGCTGTTTGCGATTGCTCAATGGTAACGATTGCTCGTAGCTTTCGAGGAAGTAGTCTTTGTCTAAGATGTAAGTGGTGGTGTAGTTCATATTCGCTCGCTTAAGCCACTGCAAAGTAAGGGATGTTATGCGTATTTTATTTTTTATGGCGGCACTGTTTATAAGCTTGGCCGGCTCGGCTCACGCCGCAGCGCAGCAATTTTTAGTCTTGGGTGATATGCCTTATACACCCATCGACGAGGCTCTGCTCAGTGCCCCTGATGGGCGATTATACCAAGCGATACAGCAAACCCCACACCTATTTGTGGCCCATGTAGGGGATTTAAAATCCGGCTCCCTGCCTTGCACCAATGACTTGCTGCAAAAAAATTATAACCTGGTGGCGCAATTAACCCCTACGCCCTTTGTTTATACGCCCGGCGACAATGATTGGACAGATTGTGACAGGCCGGCTCTGGAGCCCGGTTTCGATGAGCTAGAGCGCCTTGCCTATATTCGTAAACACTTTGCTCAATCCCAGCTTTCGCTGCCTGATTATCAAAGACAGCAGGAGCAGGTGGAAAATCAGGCCTGGCGCATTGATGGCGTACAGTACCTGACCCTGCATGTGGTGGGCACCAATAATGGTCGCTCGCAAATATTAAAAAGCTCGCCACAAAGCGCTATTGCCGCCGCCGAGCGCCGCGATAAATACAATATGCAGTGGCTCGCATCCGAGCTGGAAGGCGATGTTAACGCTGCGGTGATCTTTATGCAGGCGGATATCTATGCCGCCAATAACTATGGCGCACCTTGCACACAAGAGTTACAGCAAAACTGTGATGCGTTAGCGCTATACCGTCAGCACCTGGATACCCTGGCCGAGCAAGTGGCATTTCCCATTTTGCTGGTGCATGGCGATACCTCTGAGTTTTGTTTCTCGCAGCGCAAGTCCGGGTTATGGCATCTCAATGCCCCTGGCGATTTTCGCGTATTGGATGTTGCCAAAGTTCAGGTGCAGGACGCGCAGACGAAACCTTTTGTGGTCAGTACACTGATTCAGCCTGGTCAGGCTATTCCAAAGTGTGAGTAATAAAAAAGCCGCGCTTAAGCGCGGCCTTGGGATGTAAAAATCGGGAGTTTAGAATTGGAAGCGAACGCCCAATTTAAACTTACGACCCAGTACGTCATAGCTACTTGGGAAGGTGTTACCCGAGTTAAAGCTGGTGCCACCTGCCTCACCACCTACAACCGGTGGCTCTTTCTCAAAGAGGTTATCCACGCCTAGGCTGGCGGTAATATTGTCGGTGATATGGTAGTTGGCATAGAGATCGAAGTAGCTGTAGGAACCGATACTTCTGAACCTAGGATCATAGTTTGGTACGACGGTACGATAAGGCTCAACATCTATACCATCCATATAGCGCCATTGTAGTGATACCGTAAAGTCATCCATGGCCCAGGTGGTACGCTGTACCGCACGCAGTTCGGATAGAGGATCGCAGTTGGTGCTGTAGTAACCCTTACAGTCGATAACACGGGCCGTCTCCGCACTTTGCGATTCCTGAGTCAGGTACTTGTTAACCGTACCTGAGAACTGTAGTTCACCCCAGTTATCCATAGGCCAGGCAAAGTTAAAACCAAGCTCTATGCCTTCGGCGCGAAGGTTTTTAAGGTTAGTGGTATATTGTTCAATACCTGCACCGGCAACGGTTAGGCCACCGCCAACACGTTGAATCTTGGCACATTGTTCGGCATCGCCTAATGTGTAACAGGCAGCAAGAATTTCATCAACAGTGAACTCACCTATGATGTCGTCGATATCTATATCGTAGTAGTCCAGACTGATGGTGAAATTTTCCAAGGTATCGAACTCGGGTGTCCAGACAATACCCGCGGTAAAGGTGCTAGCATCTTCCGCACCCGGTGGGTTAGCTGGATCGCTTCCGGAAATAACCTGCACCTGGCCTGAGATAAAATCTTGAACGTTACCTACTTGAGCAGCTGTCATGCCAGTAGACTCACAGAGCGCTCGCAAAGTTGAATCCGTTGCCAATCTTTCTGCATTGGTTACCGAACATGGATCGCTACCTGCGTTGTCCAGACCTGTCACCACGGGAGCGGCGATTTCACCCACGTTTGGTGCCCGCGTTGCTTGTTGTTGCATTACCCGTACCAGTACAGAGCTGACCGGACGCCAGTTAACACCTAGTTTCCAAGTTTCGTTTGAGCCCACGGTATCGTAATCGGCCCAGCGGAAACCAAACTCAACATCCAATGTTTCAGCAAAGGCCATACCGTCGAGTATGGGTAGATAACCCTCAAGGAAGAACTCATCAACGCTAAAGCCGCCTTCTATGGGGAGTTGGTTACCACCGGCACCGCCTTGACAGCTGGCTGGGGCGAGCTTCAAACACTCATCTGGCTCAAACAGGCCTTTTTCCTTACGGTACTCATAACCGAAACTCATGGCTAAAGGCGCACCGGCACCTGGGATTTCGATGAACTCCACCGGACCATTGATGGTGGCAGTGGCAATACGTTGACTGTATTTCTGTTGTTGTAGGGCAATAGCGGTAGCATAGCCGGCCATTTCATCGGTAATGGTACCGAAACCACCAAAGAGGTTGATGGGCACACAGGTGGCATCGCCATTCAAACAGGTTACACCGTCGGCGGTATCCAAGGCGTTCTGGATGTTAGTCAGGTTAGTATAACCGCCACGCACCGTGGTACGGTTTGACTCGCCGTATTGGAAGCTTACATCATATTGCCAATCGTCAAAGACGTAGCCATTCACACCGGTAACGAATTGGAACAAGGATGTATCGTAACGCTCGGTACGCGCGCCTAACTCTAAGGTACGACGGCGCAGCTGCACGGTAAGATAATCTTCTTCATCCACCATACCGTTGTCGTTAACGTCATTCCAATTGCTGCCATCAAGTAGTCCGTTGGCCAAGGCACCATTCCCTGCATCTATCATAAATTGACGGGCTTGGTCGCCAATCAGAGGGTTAAACAGGGGGAGTTGAAATGCCGAACCAAAGGTACCCGATGGCGCTACCTGGGTATCAACCGAGATAGAGCTGTAGGTTAGTGATGAATAGACTTCATGTTCTTCGGTCAGGTTATAGCGCGCCAGCGCGGTACCCGAGTAACGCTCAGAAGGGGTTTGATAGAAGTTATAAGGGTTGAAGTTAAATACACTACAGCTATCCGCTGCCAGCGTGCCATCGTTTCTAAATTGTCCCGATGAACTGGCGCCACCACCAACAATGGCAAAGCGTGTCGGGATAGCCGTTGTTGAACCGCCGCTTTCTACCGAGTTAGGTGCCTCACACTCAGGTGGAGCCGGGATTGGGGGCTCGCCATTTAAGAATTGCTCATAGTTGGCACCGCTTTTGGTTTCTATACCTAAGAGGCCGAGCGGGCGATCACCCAGGCGGATTTCCTTACGTTTGGTCCAATCTAATGACAACACCACGTTACCGCGATCATCTGCCAGGTTAGAACCTATGGTTAGTGAGATATTGTCTTTATCGCCGTCATTGTCACCGGTCTCCTGGTGCGAGGTATTGAGGGCTATCCCTTCAAAATTCTCTTTAAGGATAAAGTTAACCGCACCGGCGATAGCATCCGAACCATATACAGCCGAGGCACCACCAGTTACCACGTCGATACGCTCTACCAGCGCTGCAGGGATTACCGATGTATCCACCTCACCATTATAGTTGTAAGGGATCATCCGACGGCCATTGACCAGGATAAGTGAGCGCTCTGAACCAAGACCACGCAGGTTAACCGTGGCGGCACCAGCAGAACCATTGTTCACGTTACTGCCGTCACCGGGAATGGTGGACGGCAAGGTACGTAGTACCTGCTCAACTTCAGGCTCTTGTTGAAAAGCAAGTTCTTGCTCGCCGATAGAGGTAATGGGGCTGGCCGATACGGCACCAGGTTGACGGATACGACTACCGGTTACGGCAATCACTTCGATATCTTTGTCGGCCTCTTCTTCGCCCGCGGCTTGTGCCTGAGGGGCAATAAAGGCCATAGAGGAAATGCTAACGCCGAGCGCGAGTTGAAGCGCCAGCGCAAGTCTGGATTTTAACATTGTCTTTCTCCCTAGTTATTAGATAGTTCTAATACATCAGGGACAATCAAACTGCGGTTGTTCCTATTAGCGCAATAAAGCTTAGACGCTGAAAGTCAATAATGCCAAGGGCTTTAGCCATATTGGTGCAAAATACTTGTTTCAAATTATTTTGGTCTTACCAATTTCTATTTCTGGTAGGGTATCTTGCCTTGCCAAATCAGCTCTTCCCAGTAACCACTATTAATAATGGTTATATCCAATATTTTAATCGCATATATTCGGATTTAACCTGAGTTATCTCTCTAAGTGGCTAGTTTTAAAGCTAATTAATAGCGTTAGAGTAAACTTAAATATTGGTAATACCAATTTACATTGTGTAGACAATTTACTTTTATTTGATATGGTGTTGATTGTACGTTTACCAAAATTAACAGAAATGCACTGGAGTGAGGATGAAGATTGCAGCACTGATGCTTGAAGCAGCGGGATTAATGGCCACTGGGATGCTGGTGGTTTTTATGTTTTTGCTGCTGCTGATTGGCGCCTTAAAGCTGATGTCGCACTTTCTGCAAGAAGATGAGTCGACTGGGGCGCAGTTATCGACAAGCAGAGGGCCAGTCACAGAGGGCATACCTAAAGCCCATATCGCAGCCATTGCCGCAGCGGTTCACCAGTATAGAAAGCAATAATAATAGGGG
Organism: Pseudoalteromonas sp. T1lg76; assembly: GCF_002964725.1. Classification (NCBI taxonomy): domain Bacteria; kingdom Pseudomonadati; phylum Pseudomonadota; class Gammaproteobacteria; order Alteromonadales; family Pseudoalteromonadaceae; genus Pseudoalteromonas; species Pseudoalteromonas sp. T1lg76. The sequence continues at coordinate 142,048 of NZ_PQCE01000005.1, read as the reverse complement.
CACAGAATGTCAAAATTACATTTAACAGAGCTGGTATTACGAGATGCGCACCAGTCTTTACTGGCAACGCGTATGCGCTTGGACGATATGTTGCCCATAGCCGCCAAGCTGGATCAGGTAGGATACTGGTCCGTTGAATCATGGGGCGGCGCCACCTTTGATGCATGTATTCGTTATCTGGGTGAAGATCCTTGGCTGCGCATTCGCGAGCTTAAAAAGGCGATGCCAAATACTAAGCAGCAAATGCTGCTGCGCGGACAAAACTTGCTGGGTTATCGCCACTATGGCGATGATGTAGTGACCAAGTTTGTAGAGCGTGCGCACGCCAATGGCGTCGATGTGTTTCGTATTTTTGATGCCATGAATGATGTGCGCAACCTGGAAACGGCCATTAAGGCCGCGGTTAATGTGGGCGCTCATGCCCAGGGCACGATTTCCTATACGGTATCGCCGGTACATACCTTGGATATGTGGTTAACCCAGGCCAAACAACTTGAAGACATGGGTTGTCATTCCATCTGCATTAAGGATATGGCGGGATTATTAAAGCCCTATGATGCCCATGAGTTGATCACCGGATTAAAACAAACCGTGTCCTTGCCTATCGCCATGCAATGTCATGCCACTACGGGCTTAAGCACTGCCACCTATCAAAAGGCCATAGATGCGGGTATTGATATGCTCGATACCGCAGTTTCCAGTATGAGCCAAACCTATGGTCACAGTGCCACCGAAACCATGGTTGCGATAGTTGAAGATACGCCAAGAGATACGGGCTTAGACTTGGGGCTGTTAGAAGAAATTGCTGCCTATTTTCGCGATGTGCGAAAAAAATACGCCCAGTTTGAGGGCAGCCTAAAGGGCGTGGATGGCCGCATTCTTTTGGCTCAGGTACCTGGTGGCATGCTGACCAATATGGAAAACCAGCTTAAAGAGCAGGGCGCCGCGGATCGCCTCGATGAGGTACTCAAAGAGATCCCTCAGGTACGTAAAGATCTTGGCTACTTACCGCTTGTTACGCCAACTTCGCAAATTGTCGGTACGCAGGCGGTGTTAAATGTACTCACAGGTGAGCGTTATAAGTCCATCACCAAGGAAACCGCCGGGGTATTGAAAGGTGAATACGGCGCTACGCCAGCACCGGTGGATAGCCTGCTGCAACAGCAGGTACTTAACGGTGCTGAGGCTATTAGCTGTCGCCCCGCCGATTTAATCGATGCGGAGCTGGATAAACTGACCGCTGAGTTGGACGAACATGCGAAAACGCAGCAGTTGCAGCTTGCCGATGAAGTTATAGACGATGTGCTGACCTACGCCTTATTCCCGCAAATTGGTCTGAAGTTCTTGGCGAACCGTAATAATCCAGATGCCTTTGAGCCAGTACCTACCGGTGAGATAAACCAAGACGCGGTCGCGCCTGCGGTTTCTCCCCATGCTAAAGCGCCTGCACAAGGCGGACCTGAGCGCTACAGCATTAGTGTTGATGGCAAGGCTTATGATGTAGTTGTTGCCCCGGGCGGTGAGCTGGAAAGTGTTCGCGCCATCGCAGGTGAGGGTGAAAATCCGCCACAAAGTGCGGTAATAAGCAGTGGCGAAACCCTGAATGCACCACTGACAGGCAATATCTTCAAGGTGCTGGTTAAGCCGGGTCAGCAGGTTAATGAAGGTGATGTGGTTATCATCATGGAAGCGATGAAGATGGAAACCGAAGTGCGCGCTTTACATGGTGGTAAAGTGGCCGAAGTACTGGTGCGCGAAGGCGACTCGGTAAGCACAGGCGATGCGCTTATCGCGCTGGCCTAGGAGGAGCTATGGAAGCAGTCGTTAATCTTTGGCAGGCCACGGGCATAGCCAACTTTTCCGCCGGCCAGTTGATCATGATAGCTGTGGGCTGTCTACTCTTGTATTTGGCGATAGCCCGCAACTTTGAGCCCTTGCTTTTGGTGCCCATAGGCTTTGGTGCGTTACTGACCAACATCCCTGTGGCCGGTATGGCCGACCCCAACGGTATTCTCTATTACGTTTACCATGTAGGTATAGATACCGGGATATTTCCCTTGTTGATCTTTATGGGTGTGGGGGCACTGACCGATTTTAGTGCCCTGATAGCCAACCCGCGCATGTTGTTGCTTGGCGCGGCGGCACAATTTGGTATCTTCGCCACCTTGTTTGGCGCCATAGCCCTGAACTATGTGCCCGGCTTTGAATTTACCCTTAAAGATGCCTCGGCTATCGCCATTATAGGTGGTGCCGATGGCCCTACGGCGATATTCCTGGCTTCAAAATTGGCCCCGGATTTACTCGGTGCCATTGCCGTTGCTGCCTATTCCTATATGGCCCTTGTGCCCATTATTCAGCCGCCTATTATGCGGGCGCTAACATCGGAGCAGGAGCGAAAAATTGAAATGCCGCAACTGCGGACTGTGTCGAAGAAGGAAAAAATTATCTTCCCGCTTATGGTGCTGGCGCTTACCGCCATGTTCCTGCCGGCAGCGGCGCCATTGGTGGGGATGTTTTGTTTGGGCAACCTGATGCGTGAAAGTGGGGTGGTGGACCGTCTCAGCGGCACGGCGCAAAACGAGCTGATCAATATCACTACCATCTTTTTGGGTCTGGGCGTGGGCTCTAAACTGGCGGCGGATAAGTTTTTAACCGTGGAAACCCTGGGCATATTGGCGCTCGGAGCCTTGGCATTTTCTATCGGCACCGCCTCTGGGGTGTATATGGCCAAGGCGTTAAATCGCTTTTCGAAAACGCCCATTAACCCCTTGGTTGGTGCTGCGGGAGTGTCTGCTGTGCCCATGGCGGCGCGGGTGGTTAACAAGGTGGGGCTTGAAAATAACCCACATAACTTCTTATTGATGCACGCCATGGGTCCCAATGTCGCCGGTGTGCTTGGTAGTGCTGTGGCCGCGGGTATCTTGCTTGCCCTGGTAGGCTAAAATCGGTTAATTGGCTCTTCCTAGCCATTGCGCACCTTGGTTGTGAACTCACTAAGGTGCGCTTTTTTATGCCTTGTAGGTCGGGCTTTCAGCCATGGTTGTAGGTCGGGCTTTCAGCCCGACAAAAGATAACCCCCAGCCTCATTGTCGACGCAAAGCATCGACCTACAGGTAAAGCATTAACCCTGGAGCGGCCTTTGCCATCTTGTAGGTCGGGCTTTGCCGCCATGGATGGCGGTACTAGAGTAACGCAGGAGCAGTTACCTAGCAGCCCGACAAAAGAGCCTCATTGTCGACGCAAAGCATCGACCTACAGGTAAAGCCTCACCCACAACACTAACCTCAGACAATCAAGACGCTAATATGCTTGGTATGTTATAAGGGGAGTATTGAATTAAGGAGTAGATAAGCATGAATGCGATTTTGATTATCCTCGCTTTGTTTGTAGCCTTGGCCATCGCCGTGCCTTTATTGGAGCGCTATCAGCAGCAAATGGGGCTCAATAAAATGGTGCGGTTTCGTAAATACATCATCCCCTTGGTAGCAATTAGCCTGATCCTGCAGCTGTTGTACTTGGCGTTTAATCGCTAGCTAGTTCGCAGGCATAAAAAAAGCACCCTGAGGTGCTTTTTTTATTCGTATCACAATTCTTATTTGCTGTTCATGGCCAGCTGAATTTCGCGCTCACGCTCCAATTGCGCCAACAAGGTATCGGCAATTGGTTTGAACTTGGCTAGCTCACTAGCCGGTAGCGGCTCTGACTTAGGCAGCTTAACGGTTTTCGGATTACGGTGAACACCGTTAACCAGGAACTCATAGTGCAGGTGAGCGCCGGTAACGCGACCTGTAGCCCCAACCGTACCAATTAATTGACCCTGTTTAACCTTCTCACCTTGCTTAACCTTACGCTTATGCAGGTGCAGGTACTTAGTAACATAGGTATTACCGTGCTGGATAAAGACATAGTTACCGTTAAAGCGGTTATAGCCAGCCTTGAGTACGCGACCATTACCCGCGGCAACCACAGGAGTGCCGGTCTTAGCTGCGTAATCTATGCCGCGGTGCGGTTTAACCGTTTTCGTTACCGGGTGAAGGCGACGAGGGTTAAAGCTTGAGCTGATATATTTAAAGTTAACCGGGGCACGTAAGAAGGCCTTTTTCATGCTGCGGCCTTGCGGTGTATAGAAGTTACCATCGCTGTGCAGCACGGCGGCATAACGCTCGCCTTGGTTAATAAATTCGGCAGCAAGGATCTTGCCTGTGCCAATATATTCACCATCCACATGGTGAGTTTCATAAATCAAACTGAATTGATCGTCTTTGCGCAGGTCGTTGGCAAAGTCCACATCCCAACCAAAAATGGTAGCAAAATTCATAATTTGTTTTTCGCTCAGACCGGCGCTGATCCCTGCGGTCCAAAAGCTACCGTTAATCGAGCCCGAGGCCGATTTGGTCAGAGTCTCAATTTCTTTGGAGTCGATGGCGGTATCGTAACTGCCTTCGTTGTTTAATGTTACGAACAGGGTATCTGTTTTGCTAAGCACATATTTTAACTGCTGCAATTCGCCTTGCTCATTTTTTGCAAAGCTAAGCACTTCACCGGGATGAATCTTGGTTAGTTTTTTGGTTTCTTCGTTGGTATTAACGAGTTTGTGCAGAGTTTGTGCGGAAAAGCCGGCGCGCTTAAAGATAACAGCCAGGCTGTCACCATTTTTTACTTCAAAGTCTTGGTGTTCGTAGCTAGGCAGGGTAAGGGCTTCTTCGGCGGAATTAAGCTCGGCAATTTTTTCTTCATCTTCCAGCTTAACTTGTAGCTCGTAGCGTTTGCCTACCTCTAGTGGTTTAGCATCGTTATCCTTTGAAGCCGTAGCTCGTTCCGTAGGTATAAGCATCAAGGTAACAATAGTCACCAAGAAGCCCACAATGAGCATTTTGTGTTTATTGGGGAGCTTGTGTACCACGCTTACCATAACCTACCTTTTTTGTCATAAAGGAAATAAAACTAACCAATGGCTGAGCATATATCTAATATTGGCAAAATACCAGGGTTTTGTGCATTTAAACCGGCGCCAAAGTGCGCTAGAATCGCGCGGTTAGCACATATTTTATCGGAGAAATAAATGACAGACTTGCAGACGGCACTGGCAGAAATTAAACGCGGTGCTGAGGAAATTTTACTCGAAGACGAGTTGGCAGAACGACTTAAGTCAGGGAAAAAACTAAGAATTAAGGCTGGTTTTGATCCTACGGCGCCGGATCTTCATCTAGGCCATACGGTGCTTATCAACAAGATGAAAACCTTCCAGGACTTAGGCCATGAAGTAATCTTTTTGATCGGTGATTTTACCGGCATGATAGGTGATCCAACGGGTAAAAATGTAACCCGTAAACCTTTAACCCGTGAAGATGTGTTAGCTAACGCCGAAACCTATAAAGAGCAAGTCTTTAAAATCCTAGACCCTGAGAAAACCACCATTGCCTTTAACTCACAGTGGATGGAAAACTTAGGTACAGCGGGAATGATCAAACTCGCGGCCAAACAGACCGTAGCACGTATGCTTGAGCGTGATGACTTTAAAAAACGCTATGCTAATGGTCAGGCGATTGCTATTCATGAGTTTTTATATCCTTTGGTGCAAGGATGGGATTCGGTAGCACTTGAAGCCGATGTTGAGCTAGGTGGTACCGATCAGCGCTTTAACCTGCTGATGGGCCGCGAGCTACAAAAAGACGAAGGTCAAAAGCCGCAAACCGTGCTAATGATGCCATTGCTGGAAGGTACAGATGGCGTCCAAAAAATGTCGAAATCTTTGGGTAACTATATAGGTATCACAGACTCGCCTGAGGACATGTTCGGCAAAATAATGTCTATCTCCGATGATCTAATGTGGCGTTATTACGAGTTATTAAGTGCTTTGAGCCTGGAGCAAGTCGAGGCATTAAAGGTGGATGTTGCCAATGGCACCAACCCTCGTGATATCAAGATTGCCCTGGCCAAGGAAATTATCACCCGTTTCCACGATGAGCAGGCGGCGCAGCAGGCTCATGATGATTTCACCCAGCGTTTTTCTAAAAATGCTTTGCCTGATGATATCGAAGAGCAGACGTTGGACTGTGCTGATGCCGAAATGATGATCACGGCCTTGCTTAAAGATGCGAATTTGGTTGCCAGTACATCTGAAGCCATCCGCATGATCAAACAAGGTGCGGTAAAAATCGACGGTGAAACCAAGGTTGATGACAGCAAGCTGATGATAGCCAAAGGTACAACCGCGGTATACCAGGTTGGTAAACGTCGCTTTGCTAAGGTTACTCTGGCCTAAAAAAAGCCGTAGTGCTAAAAATAACTAAGCCACCTTCAGGGTGGCTTTTTTTATGCCATGTTTTAGGCGAGCAATTAATTGACTAAAAGCGAGCCGCTGCAGGGAAAATGTGTGGTGCGGGGGCAGTGGCGGCCATCGCGCTAAGGCGACAGCTGCCAATAACTGCAATTACTCAGGTGATTGCTAAACGCCGCCAACGGCATTTATAGGCTAACGTTGGAAAGCTTGGTTAGCATGGCCATCACCATGGCCGATGAGTTCTTTGATGCTACCTCAAGGTAGGCCTCAAATGAGTCTGGAGATTCTTTACCGGCAATATCTGACAGCGAGCGGATCACCACAAAAGGAGTGTTAAGTAGGTGACAGGCCTGAGCAATGGCCGCACCTTCCATTTCTACCGCCAACATGGTGGGGAATTGCGCTCGGGTTTGCTCGATACGGGCCGGATCACACATAAAAGAATCACCGGTACAAACCAGACCAACCAAAGACTGACACTGCGCCAGCTCGGCAATAGATTGCTCCGCTACCTTTACCAGCTCAGGATGAGAAGTATAAGCGGCTGGCATTTGTGGCACTTGGCCGAATTCATAACCAAAAGCGGTTACATCCACGTCATGGTGGCGCAACTCATTGGCAATGGCGACATCGCCTACCGCCAGACGTTGATCAAAGCCACCGGCAGAGCCCGTGTTGATTACACAATCCGGGTGGAATTGTTCAACTAAAATAGTGGTAGCAACGGCCGAGGCAACCTTACCGATACCCGATTGCACCAAGGTCACTTCCTGGTCGTTTAATTGCCCGTGATAGAAGGTGAAGCCACCTTGCTCGAGAACCTCAACGTTACTCATTTGCTCACGTAAAATTGCAATTTCCGGCTCCATAGCGCCGATAATACCTACTTTCATAGCATCTCTAATTTATTGGCAAAAACAGCCCTTAGTATATCAAAGGCTGTATCGATATGGCATTAAATCTCCGCCACCTGGGTCGAGGTGATAATGACAGGGCCTTGCATTTTTGCCTTGGCTTGTGGCGATGACAGCACAGCAGGAGGCCGATTTATGGCTGGTTCAGCTTATGCTGAGCTTAAGTAAAATAGCGCTGCACAGGGACTTAAGTCGAGAATTGAGAAGGGAGTGAATTTCATGAGTTACTCCAGAGCGAATATTGACATATACGCTCTGGGAGCAATAAGCCTGCTCGAACTGCTAGGAGCTTGAGCCTTGCTGAGTGATTTGTTATCCAGCCTCTAAGGCTGATAACCACCGGCAATGCCTTTAGTAGCAATGGCTACGGCATCATGGGCGTGCAGCGACTCATAGTGGTTAATACGCAACCAGAAGTCTTGTACATCGGCGTCTTGATTCAGGGTCGATTTGATCTTGCGCGCCGCATCCTCACAGAACATCAGGTTTTCACCGTTAAGGCGAGCAAATTCCTGCTCGTCTTCACGTTTTACCGCGGTTTGCACTGGAGTTTTCAGGGTGTTTTCTATGGCGTCGATCAGGGCCAGGAAGTTGAATGCTGAAACCTGGCTAGCCAAGCGCACCTTCACCTCGGCGACCGAGCGCTGAGAATGCGGAGTAGCACTGATCCCTTCACTGCTGCCAAGCCAGGCATGCACATCGGCGAAGCTTAGTTCTTTGGCATCGAAATCGCGCACAAAGTTGGCCTGAATCAGCTGTCGCGCCAGGGCTGCTGAGCAGGGGCAGGTTGACGAATAGGTCACCTTAATGCCGACTTCAAACTCCAGTTTGCCTTCATTGATGCGTGCATCAATGGCGATAGGGTAAAACTTCCAGCCGCTGTTATCGCTTAACAGGGCCGGGCGACGAAGTGGTAAGTCAAAGGCTAGGCTGATACGCGCCTGTGAACTGATATCACAGTGCGAGCTGATAAACTTATCCAGTGTAGCCTTAATATTTAGCGGCGTTACCGCTGGGGCGCTGGAGAGTTCATCAAGTGCTAAAAACAATCGCGACATATGAATGCCTTTGGCATTTTTGTCGATCAGGTTAACAAAAGCCTGGGCTTTGGCGTTTACGACCACGGGCGCAAGGCCGTCGGATTCGACCAGCAGCGGCAGCTCAATATCACTCATCCCCACCCACTCTAGTGTTTCTTGAACGGGAGCTGAACTCGTGTTAGCAATATCTGGCATGGCGTTGTGCATGGCCTTCCTCATAGGTAATACTGAAAAGCCCGATATTCTACCTGAAAATTAGCAAATGTGGAGTTTACAGGCGCCATAACTAGCAGCAGATGCAAAAGCGTATCTCTTGTTAATATTAAAGGTGTAACTATTCCCATACACTGCAAACATTGTTAATATTCTGTATTGCTGTACACCTGCTTTTAACCCGTAACTTGCAAAATAATAATAATGACCAGTCCCATGAAATCATTTCTATTAAGAGTTGCCTCAATGGCAATACTAGGTAGCTCTAGCGTTAGCGCTCAAGCGGCACCCCAGTTATTGCTAATGGCCGATGATCTACAAGTGTGCTCCAGTGAGCGATTGCAATATTGTAATAGCGAATCTCGCGAGCGCCTGAATAAGAACAGCTATAAACAACAGCCGGTTTTCAAGATCACCGATGAAGGCCTGGAGCGTATTGTTAATATGGCCTGGACCGAACAGTCGAATATTCGTAATCAGGCTGTGGAAATCTTAACCAAGGCACGACAACATTTTGCCGATGACGTCTTTAGCCAACAAGAATTCGAACGTTACCTGCGTCGCAGCGACTTTAAGTTGAGCAACAGCGAGACAACGGCACGAGAGTTTTGGTTTAACTTGTTTGGTTTTGAGCAGCAAAACTTTTTTGACCTGCTAGAGCAAAAACAGGGGAATAGTAAGCGCCGCTTAAAGCCTCAGGTTGATATTAACGGTACTCGCGATTGGGTCACCAAGGACGCTTTTGCGACACTCTTTAGTGCGGCACAAAGTATTGCCGAAGCCAAACGTAAGCCGCGTATCGCCTTTGTAACAGGCGGTAGCCGCGACCCGTATCGCGATGTTGAGTATTATCAGACCCTGTTTGAACAACTGGGTTTTGAAGCGCACTGGCTGGCCATAGACGGCGCAATGCAAGCCCTGAATAACACTAATGATTCGGCGCAATGCGCTAACCTGGCCGAGTATCAGGTGTCGCGATTGGCAAGTTTCCGTCGTGATGTTTTGTACCCGCAGCTATATCAAAAGCAGCAAAAGCTATGTCGCGACCCAGAGCAACTTTATGATCTGCTGCGTCGTTCCGATGCGCTATTTATCGCCGACTCCAGTCCCTTGCTGCTGTACCACGCGTTTTATAAAAATGCCAACCAGCCCAGCGAGCTGCTGAAGAAGATCCAAGAAATGACGGCGAAAGGCCAGTTGCTGGTAGCTGCGCAAGGCGAGTCGGTTAACGCCATGGTGGGTGGTAGCAATAATGCCACTATTCTTTCTGGTGAAGGCGTACAGGTCTTAACGGAACAGCCAATTATTTATGGCAATGGTTTTGAAGCCTGTCGCTTAGGCGTTGACTGTATTTCCGTAACCAATAACCGTGAGCTTAGCTATCTTCAGTCTGGGGTGTTAGATCTTTTCCCATGGGGCACCCTGGATACGCAAGTGGCGCGTCACGGTAAACAGCCACGTTTAATTAAGGCTGGCGTGCAAAACTCAAGCTCAATGATCTTTGGTCTTGATAGTAATAGTTACGCCACTGTTGAGCGTGTTGTCGACGGCGATACGGACGATATTGAGGTGCAGGTATTTGGTGAAGGTGGCCTTTGGTTAGGCGACTTGCGTCAAAGTCAGGACTCAATGTCCGGGGCTATGCAATATGGTCCTTTTGACAGTTATTTCCTAACCCATGAGGACAAGATCAGCATGCGTGGTGGCGTGGTTAATGTTGAACTGGCCTCTTGGAAACAAGCGGTGAACACCACCAGTGCCGGTCCGCTGGTGAATACATCGACACCCTTTAGCCGTGCCAACTATCATAAACTGGGGCAAATGCAGTGTAATACCGGGGCGGCCACCGCCGGCGGTAGCAGTGATATAGACAGCCAAAGTTATGAGCTGATCTTAAACGCCAGCGGCGCCAGCAATATGCGTAAAGGGGTGTTGGTTAAAGGCGGAAAACGCATGGGCGTGTGCTCATTCGCAAGAATCTCAACGCAGATACTGCCAAAGGCACTCTAAGTTGATTACAATAGAGGGGTTTGTAGCAAAACCCCTTTTTTTATGATTGACTCTTCCCTGAGCCCCTGGGTTCGTGTTTTAACAAATCTCCTTATACGCTTCGGGACTTGGTATGCCGGCGCCATAGTCTATGGCGTGTTCATTGTTGCCGCACTGATCTTCAGCGCCATGTATTATTATGTCGCTACCGGCGAAATCATGTTGCTGGATGTTTTGGCCGTGGTATTTTTTACCGCCGTGGCAGCACCCTTAGTGATCATGGTGGTGCTGCAATCCATCACGCAATTACAAGACTCGCAAAAATACTTAGAGACGGCGACCAAGCAAGAAAAGCTGCTCAACCAATCATTAAAAGACAATATTCGCCTCCTGAACACAGAGATCGATGAGCGGAAAATGGCCCTTAATGCCAAATATCGTGCAATTGATGAACTGCGTCGGGAAATTGCCGAGCGCAAGAAAACCCAGGTCGAGTTGGCGCAGCAGGGCATGTTACTGCGCTCCATCGTCGACTCCTCTCCCGACCTTTTCTATTACCGTGATCGCCAAGGTTGTTTGCTGGCTGCAACAAGATGTTTGAAAAGGTGATGGACCGTAGTTCTGATCAGCTTATCGGCATGAAGGCCGAAGATATCTATCCGGCACAATTATTACCGGCGGTGCTTAAAACCGATCGTCAGGTCGAGTCCTCGCACGAGGCCGTGACCGTGGATGTGCAATATCCGGTGGATGGCGAACAAAGGTGGTTTGAGATGCGCAAGCTGCCGTTTATCAATGATAAGGGTGAATATATAGGCCTATTGGCTTTCGGTCGTGATATCACCAGTCGTAAAGAAGCCGAGCAGGCCCTTGAAACAGCCTTTAAGGACAAGGGTAAATTTATTGCTACCTTGTCCCATGAACTACGCACTCCACTCAATGGCATAGTGGGTTTAACCCGTATGCTGCTTGATACCGAGCTTAGTAAACAACAGCGCAGCTGGTGTAATACGGTCTTTTCCAGCGCCGAGACTTTGGGCAATATTTTCAACGATATTATTGACCTGGATAAAATTGACCGGGAGCAACTGGATATAGTGACCGAGCCGGTCAGTGTCGCCGACTTTATCAATGATGTGGTTAACTTTGGTGCCTTAATTGCCGCGCAAAAAGAGCTGTCATTCGATATAGAGCGCGTGGGTGAACTCCATGTATATGCGCAAATTGACCCGACGCGTTTGCGCCAGGTGCTTTGGAACCTGATTAATAACGCCGTTAAGTTTACCACCGAGGGCGGGGTTGCCTTGAGCTGTGAACATCAGCAACAGGGCGATAATCATAGCCTGATCTTGACCGTGCGCGACTCAGGCATTGGCATTCCCGATGACCAGCTTAGCCATATTTTTGATATGTATTACAAGGCTCCGGATGCCAGCGGCGCTAATGCCATAGGTTCGGGGATTGGCCTGGCGGTGACCAAGGCTCTGGTGAGTGCCATGGGTGGTGATATTCAGGTGAACTCATGCCCAGGCGAGGGCAGCAGCTTTACCGTGAGTATTCCTTTGCAATTGACTTCTGCTCCGGTAGTCGAGAGCTATGAGTGTAAGAGCCTTAATATCCTGCTGGTTGAAGACGTGCCGCTCAACGCCGAAATCGCTACTAACCTGCTGGAGCAGCGCGGCCATGAGGTGATCTGGGCGGAAACCGGTGAAGATGCGCTGGCCTTTGTGGAAACCGAGGATGATCTCGACCTGGTGTTGCTGGATATGCAGTTACCTGATATCAACGGCGATGTGGTGGCCAGGGAAATTCGCGAACAAAGCGAGTTCGACCATCTTCCCATAGTGGTGCTCACCGCCAATGTGCGCAGTGCCGAAGAAGAGCTGCGCGGCATTAATATACAAGGTGCACTGGCCAAGCCCATCAACACCACCAAGCTCGACAATATGCTTTCACAGCTGTTTGGGATAGGCGAGGGATGCATGCAACAGGTAGCGGCGGAGCGTTTGGTGCATCAACAAACTCTAGCGCCAACACTTAAGCTTGATGAGCGCTTGCTCGACCAGGAAATTATCAGTGAGTTTATTGACTCCATGGGAGTTACGGCGTTTTCACGCAGTGTTGCCCTGTTTGCCAAGCTTGCTCCCGGCTATCAGCAAGAACTGCTTGTTAGCGTGGCTGACGACGTTGAAGAGTATAAATCCGTGGCTCATAAGATTAAGGGGGCGGCTGGCTCTGTGGGTCTAAAAGCGGTGCAGTTGCAGGCCAAGAAGATGGAAAACCAGTGTCTTGAGGTTGAGCTGGAGTTGCGCCAAAGCTGGCTGGATGAGTTAGACGGGCAAATAAAAGAAGGGCTCGAGGCCCTTCAGTCATTCTTATCTAGTTTGGCAGATGATTAGTTATCAATCTTGCCGATGAAGCGGTAGCCTTCACCATGAATCGTGCTGATAAGCTCAGGTGTGCCGCTGTCGCTTTCGAAGTGCTTACGAATTCGGCGAATGGTTACATCCACGGTACGGTCATTGGCACGTAATTCACGGCCAGTCATATGCTTAATTAACTGTTCACGGCTAAAAATACGACCCGGTGAATCAAGCATCAGACGTAGGGCACGGTATTCACCCTTAGGTAGGCGCTTAGATTCGCCTGCAGGTGAAGTAAGGCAGCGACTGTTTTCGTCTAGCTCCCAACCGTTAAAGTTTACAACGCCATCTGAATCTAGCGCCGGATCGTCCTTGCTCGCCGCGGTGCGAGAAATAAGGTTACGGGCGCGAATGGTTAACTCGCGAGGATTGAATGGCTTGGTAATATAGTCATCAGCGCCAATTTCTAAGCCTAGAATACGGTCGACATCGTTGTCACGACCGGTCAAGAAAATAAGGCCAACATTACGCTTCTGGCGTAACTCGCGCGCGAGGATCAGGCCGTTTTTACCTGGTAAGTTGATATCCATAACAACCAGGTTAATATCGTCATTGGTGGTGAGTTTGTCATGCATATCATCACCATCAATGGCTTCAATCACTTTGTAGCCTTCAGCTTCAAATAAGCTAACGAGGTTTAGACGAGTAACATCTTCATCCTCAACGATCAGAATGACTGGCGTTTGCATTGTTTATTAACCTTTTCGGAATAAAATATTTACATAAAGACGGAAAATAGGAACTTTCCGAATACTTGCGATTATAGGAGTATATCTAAATGTTAACAAGTAAAAACAATTTGGATAAAATTTAGACGTACTCAAGATTCTAGCTGAATATTTACACTAATTTTTCAGCCGACCTTCGTTGTTGACATACAATCGAATTTGCTCACTCATTATTCACCAAGCTAAGGCTTTGGTATGAGTGAAAAACTCAAAATCGACCTTTAATAGATAATAAATTCAAGGGTGAATTTTGAGCCAAGGAGATAGTATATCATTCTCTTTTTTACCTTCAAAGCATGGGATGGCTGTTATGTGAAAAAGTTCCTTCATTTTTATACTTTTAGGTGTTTTTTTACGTTTGATAACGCTTTTTTACGTATTTTTCGACTTTTGTTGCGTTTAGTTAAACAAAAAAACACCCATGCTGCCCCCGTGTGATCATTATCAATAAGATGATTAATTTGTAAGCAAGAGAATGAGTGAGGAGAGAAGTACCCTTATGTTCAAAACAGGTGTTAAAGACATAGCTCCGGCATCACTTGATGTCTACCTTGATGCTTATACGCAGGCCCATTTTGTTTTTGCCCAGCGCTTGCCCAAAGCGACAAGTGGCTGTGTTATTACCGCCTCTAATCCCTATGGGCGGCAAGTAGGAATACGTAAAAACCGTCATCAACTGGGTTTGTTGATTGATGCTGTTAGGCATCATGGTCATAGCCTGGGCTTTGGTGGCGACAAGCGCATGCAATATCGTGAGGCCAGTGTATTTGTACGCTGCAATCCCAAATTGGGGTGGGGTTATTTGCGGCGCTTTCAGCAAAATGGTGTGTATCTTGTGCGTCGAGGAGTGTTGTATTTATTGTTGGCGGATGGCCGGGAGCTTAAGTTAGGTTGTACGCTAGCAAGTAGAATACGAAAACGCCCTGGTTTGCCGCGGCTAAACAGGGCGCAAGTACTTTAGCGGTTTTGATACACGGCAAAACGTTTGGTTTTCGCCAAGGTACCATGATGCTTAAAGTGCGTTTGCAGTTGCTCTGGGTAAGCCAGGAAACTATTGGCCACCAGGGTTAGCTCGCCACCTCGGTTTAAATGATCCTTGGCGGCGGCAAAGAAGCGTTCGGTGATCTTATAATCGGTTTTTAAGCCGGTATGGAAAGGTGGGTTGCTAATGATCAGATCAAAGCGCTTATCCACTTCACTTAAGCCGTCACTCAGTAACACTGCACCATCTACATCATTAGCGGCAAAGGTTTGCGCCGTGGCATAGCCGGCCAGGGCGTTAACGTCGAGTCCGGTAACCTTGACCTTAGGGTTTCGCTTGGCACAGAAGCTGGCAATAATGCCGGCGCCGCAGCCAAAGTCCAGTAAGCTTTTGGCTTTTGGATAAGCGGGGAGGCTATCTAGCAGCAGGGCGGTGCCGTCGTCCAATTGCCCATGGTTAAAAACCCCAGGCAGGCTGACGACCTTGCACTCTATGCTTTGCCCGGCGATATCTCGGGTTAGCGTAAAGGTTTTATGGTAACGGCTAATATCAAACTCGGTTAGCAGGTCGATATCCGTATATTGATATAGCTGGCAATGCTTGGCCGAGTCAAGCTTATGACCTTGAGCCAGATCT
Organism: Pseudoalteromonas sp. T1lg76; assembly: GCF_002964725.1. Lineage (NCBI taxonomy): Bacteria > Pseudomonadati > Pseudomonadota > Gammaproteobacteria > Alteromonadales > Pseudoalteromonadaceae > Pseudoalteromonas > Pseudoalteromonas sp. T1lg76. The sequence continues at coordinate 126,840 of NZ_PQCE01000005.1, read as the reverse complement.
TTCAGCTGTTTCTCGATAGACTTAACGCCACCTTTTTTCTCGCCTACGACTAAAAGTCTGGCATCGGCATTGATGCTGGCACGAATATTATCCAGTGTCATCAGGGCTTCGGCCTTGGCCTTAGGGTAGTAGTAGATCACCAGATCAAACTTTTGCTCCGGCAACTGATGAGACACTAAAGTAGTGACATTGGCGCCGCTTAGTTGGTTTTTTGCAAACTGGCCGTCGGCAAAATTGTAACTAAACAGGCAAATATTTGCGTGCGGGTTCAGGGCTCGCAATTGGTGAGCGAAACCATCGCAGTTAAAGTTAACCACTAGAATTGAGTCGGCGCTCAATAGCTCATCACTGCGCAGCAACAGCTGCGATGGATTACTCAACTGCATCTTATTTCACGCGCTCGAACATAAGATCCCATACTCCGTGACCAAGACGGTGACCGCGTTGTTCAAACTTGGTAAGGGGACGTGAGTCTGGGCGCGGCATATAGTCATTGGTAGGCGACTGGTTAGCGTAGTTTTCGCTTGCCTGCATTACTTCAAGCATGTGCTCGGCGTAATTTTCCCAGTCGGTGGCCATATGGAAAACACCACCTATTTTTAATTTGCTGCGTAGGCTCTCGACAAACTCAGGCTGTACTATGCGACGCTTATGGTGACGCTTTTTATGCCAAGGATCCGGGAAGAACAGCTGTACCTTGGCCAGTGAACAGTCGGCGATACAATCTGCCAGCACTTCTACGGCATCGTGTTCGAATACGCGCAGGTTAGTAACTTCCTGGGCATCGGCATCCATTAAACAAGCACCCACGCCAGGGCGGTGTACTTCAATGCCGATAAAGTTGCTGTTTGGGTCGTTCTTGGCCATTTCGACCAATGATTTACCCATGCCAAAACCGATTTCCAGCACAACCGGGTTGTCGTTGCCAAATACCTTGGTGAAATCAAGTAGGCCGTTTTTATGCTCTAGGCCCATGCTTGGCCAACACTTTTCTAATGATGCTGCCTGACCTTTGGTTAAGCGGCCTTCACGTTTTACAAAGCTGCGCACCTTGCGAATGTATTTGCCTTCGCGCTCGGCTTGCGCAAGAGCCTGTTGTGTTGATTCACTCATGATAGTGACAGTCCTAATGAAAATGGGTGCGTATTATCCCCACTTGCGTGCTTAAGTACAAGTCGGTGGCTATTGATATTTATCGACACAATTATAGACTGGGCGCAATTTAAAAAAGCAAAGAGTAATGTAGTGGAATTATCTCAAGAAATGCGAACCTGGTTCGCCGAGCAGATTGTCGATTGGTACGACTTATGTGGGCGTAAAACCTTGCCTTGGCAATTAGCAAAAACGCCTTATAAGGTTTGGGTTTCGGAGATCATGCTACAACAAACCCAGGTAGCCACAGTGATCCCCTACTTTAATCGCTTTATGGCACGCTTTGCCACAATAGAGCAGCTGGCCGCGGCCGATGAGGACGAGGTGCTGCATCATTGGACCGGGCTGGGTTATTACGCCCGAGCCCGTAATCTGCATAAAACCGCTAAGCTGATTTGTGCCGAGCATAAGGGTGAGTTTCCTAAAACCCTGGAGCAGGTGATGGCACTGCCTGGGATTGGTCGCTCCACCGCCGGCGCCATTTTAAGCCTGTCGCGAGGGGAGCATCACCCCATTTTGGACGGTAACGTTAAACGTGTGTTGGCTCGCTGCTTTATGGTTGAGGGCTGGTATGGGGTTAAAAAGGTTGAAAATCAGCTGTGGCAGCTTAGTGAACAGCTGACTCCTAAAGATGGTGTAACTCAGTTTAATCAGGCCATGATGGATTTGGGCTCAAGTCTCTGCTCTCGCAGCAAGTTTGATTGCGAACCTTGCCCGCTTAAAAGCCGCTGCCTGGCGTTTACACATAATAAGGTAGGTGAGTTTCCTCACTCTAAGCCGAAAAAACAGGTACCGAAGAAGAGCTGTACCATGCTTATTCCCGTTATCAATGGGCAGACCTATATGGAGAAAAGGCCCAATAGCGGGATTTGGGGCGGACTGCATTGCTTTTTAGAATTTGCCGATAAGGATCAGGCGCAGCAATATGTGGCACAGCAAGGGTGGCAAGGCCGGGCCCATGAACTTGAGTCATTTACCCATATATTCTCCCATTTTCAGCTGAATATTAATCCTATGGTAGTGCAATTGGATAAGGTACCGGCAGCCCTGGCCGATGGTGGTCTTCTGGATTATGACCTAGAGGATGAACCTCAGGTTGGTCTCGCAGCCCCGACCAAGAAGTTGCTGAAGCAACTAAAGCGTCACTTGGCAGATGCGAGCACTAGTGCATTAGGGTAAACTAACATACAAATATAAGCAGATGCGTAGGTGAGGATTAATATGGCACGCACAGTATTTTGCCAAAAATTGCAAAAAGAAGCTCCAGGACTGGATTATCAGTTATACCCGGGCGAAGTGGGCGAGAAAATCTTTAATAATATTTCCAAAGAGGCCTGGTCTCAGTGGCAGCAAAAGCAAACCATGCTGATCAACGAGAAGCACCTTAATATGATGGAGCCTGAGCATCGTACTTTCCTTGAGGAGCAGATGGTGGGCTTCCTTTTCGAGGGTAAAGAAGTCGAAATCGAAGGTTACAGACCTCCTGAAAAATAAGCGATTTGCTGGGATTTTCGGCAAAAAATCCCAGTTTGCATGAATTGTGTGCAAACGAATTGTTTATTTTAAAAAATGGTTGACTTGATACCCTAAAAACCGTTTAATACGCCGCACGCCCAGATAGCTCAGTCGGTAGAGCAGGGGATTGAAAATCCCCGTGTCGGTGGTTCGATTCCGCCTCTGGGCACCAATATTTGGTGTTTTTGATTTAATCGAGAATACGCACACTTTTGTGTGCCTGCTTAGCTCAGTTGGTAGAGCAACTGACTTGTAATCAGTAGGTCGCCAGTTCGACTCCGGCAGCAGGCACCATTTATATTTGCCCAGATAGCTCAGTTGGGCGAAACGAAACCGAAGCACAGCTTCGCAGTTCGTTGAGGTGGAGTCAGGATGACGACAGGACCTCGCTTCATGGATGAATTTAGAGCACAAGAAACTAATTCTTGCCCAGATAGCTCAGTCGGTAGAGCAGGGGATTGAAAATCCCCGTGTCGGTGGTTCGATTCCGCCTCTGGGCACCATTATTAAATGTGGTGCTAAACAGCACCATTTTTATTGCCCAGATAGCTCAGTCGGTAGAGCAGGGGATTGAAAATCCCCGTGTCGGTGGTTCGATTCCGCCTCTGGGCACCACTAATAAACAAACCCTGATCAGCAATGGTCGGGGTTTTTTATTGCCTGAAATTTAGTGGCTCAGGCGCAATCTCACGCTTTTTATTGTCGGTGGTTCGATGGTGAACTACCTCCCTGTAGTTCACCGCTTATCCAAGGCTAAGCGGCCAGCCGCCGCTGGCTAAAATTGTTCCGGACAATTTTATCCGCCTCTGGGCACCACTAATAAACAAACCCTGATCAGCAATGGTCGGGGTTTTTTATTGCCTATCGTTTGGTGGCCCAGGCGTAATCTCACGCTTTCTATTTTCGGTGGTTCGATGGTGAACTACCTCCCTGTAGTTCACCGCTTATCCAAGGCTAAGCGGCCAGCCGCCGCTGGCTAAAATTGTTCCTGACAATTTTATCCGCCTCTGGGACCACTAATAAACAAACCCAGATCAGCAATGGTCGGGGTTTTTTATTGCCTGAAATAACCTTACGGATATAAAAAAGGCGGCCCTTAGGCCGCCTTATAACTAATTAGCTAATTAAGATCAGTAAATTTTACCTTCGGCGTCATCCTTTAACGGGGCTACGCGTGAGGGCGTGGCTTTCGCGCTTACCAGCGGCTCGCTTGCCATGGCCAATAGGGTTACCGACTTATAAATAGATTCAAAATCCAAGTTTGCCAGCTCGTCTTTCGGTGTATGGTAGTGGTTGTTATTGGCCATATCCGTTGAACTAAAGCTATGTGCGGGTACGCCCATGCCCGCTAATGAGGCATTATCGGAGCGGTAAAATAAATTCAGCTTAGGATAGGGGTTGGCCTGAATATGATTTTCTTCGGGCAGGCTTTGGTTTAACAGGGTTTGTAAGTCAGACTTGTCAGCTCCCGTCATCCACAGCTTACCGCTGCCAAATGGAGAGGGTTTACCGATCATTTCGATGTTGATCATGGCGGCAATCGCATCCGGGTTTTGCGTCTTTGCAAAGTGTTTTGAGCCGATCAAACCCATCTCTTCCGCGGTGAAGGCGGCAAACATCAGGGTGCGCTCATTATCACCAAGGTGGGCATAATGCTGCGCCAGATTCAACATGGCGCCCGTGCCAGAGGCGTTGTCGTTGGCACCGTTATAAATGGTATCCTGCTCTTCGCTCGCTTCTTGCTGATGGTCATGTTGATCGCCTTTGCTTTCGCCCAGGTGATCATAGTGGGCGCTAAAAAGTACCATGTCGGTGTCTTTGCGCTTACCGGGTAACACGCCAACAACATTGGTTAGTTGCTGCGTCTTAACCTCATTGACTACTTTAACGTCCAGATCTTTTACTTCACCCTGATGGTCTAGCACCAAGACCATGGCACCTTGGTCTTTAAGCTCCAGCTTGGTCAGGCCATTATTAAAATAGTTTTGATAACGGCTGAAGACTTCTTCGTGAGCTTTATCAATAAGAACCAGGTGATTACCACCTTGTTGGTTTAATTTGCGCAGTTGTTCACGAAGATCAGCGTCGGCGGAGATATGAGTGATAATCAGCTCATGAGTTTGTTGCCAAGAAAAGCCGGCAGACTGAGATACAGTAGCGACTCGTTCTGCTGCGATTAGCTGGCCATCTAGCGCGACCGATACGGACTTGGGAATCACTGAGTGCAGATTGAATTGCTGTTTAAAACTTTGGGTACCCGGCATGGGTTGCAAACCTATGCTGGTAAAACGCTCGACTATGTAGTCGGCGGCAACGTCAATTTCCTTAGAGAAGCTTTTGCGGCCTTTGAGGTCGTCGCTGGCCAGGTAGCTGATATCCTGCTGCAGCTGTGCTCGTTCAAAATACAGAGCATTATTGGTTGAACTACAAGCGGTTAGTGTTGCCGCGGCAATTAGACTAAGTAGCGGGAGCTTAGTTTTCATTTTTGATTCCCATAAAATTACGTAAAAATAACAAGCACAGCACGCCTAGGCACTCCTTGCTCGGATTTCAGTGTAATAAAAAAGCAATAATGAAAAAAGCTCAGTGGTCGATATCGCCCAAGGGGATAGTAAAGCATATTTGCCACAGGTGTAAGTAAGCACTTACCTTGCTAGTGAGAAAGCAAGGTAAGAGTGAGAGCTAAGGGTGCGGTTGCTTATCCTACCCAGTGCACCAGCCAGGGATAATAAAGTGGTACCAAAAGCGGTGTGAGTATGGCGCTTAATGCCATGGCTGCTGAGGCATAGGCAGCACTTAACTCGTTATCTGCGATGGCGGTTGCCGTACCTATGGCATGACAGGCACCGCCCAAGGCCAGGCCCTGGGCACTGCGCTCCTTGATGCCAAACAGGCGCAACAGGTTAAAGCCGACGATGGCGCCGACTACGCCAATAAGGATCACCATGGAGGCGGCTATGCTGCCGATGCCGCCCAGTTGTTCGGTCACTAACAGGGTGATGGGTGTGGTCACCGAAAGGCTGGCTAAGGATGCCTTTAGTTGCTGTGGGGCATTAAGTAAGGTGGCAATAACATAGGCACTGCTGGTTGCCATAATAACACCCACGGCTACGGCGATAAGGATCAGCAGCAGTTGCTTTTTAAGCTGATGTATTTGTTTATACAAGGGCACCGCCAGTGCTACCACGGCCAGTTCCAAGAGGTAATTAAAGGGAGACGTGGCGCGGCTGTAGCCGGGCAGATCAAGGTCAAACAGCAGCAGGCATAAAACGGACGCAATTATGGTCCATAAGACAGGGTTTAACAGCGGTGAGTTCACTTTAGCGTGGAGCTGGCGTAAACACAGAAAAGCGATAATGGTCAAAGGTAGCGCCAGCCACATCATGATGTGCCCCTTAGCCTTTGCATTAAAAAGCCTATACTGATTAAGCCCAGCGCCGGTACCAAAAACAAACAAAGCAAAAGCACCAACCAGTGCTCGCTAATAAGCGGGCTATGTTCTACCACCTTGGCGGCGGCGGGCACGAAAAACAGCGGCATAAAATTAAGCAAGGGTTGTGTGCCCGGCAGCAACCAGTGCAACTTTATTAGCCCAAGCTGCAGGGTTAAAAACAGCGCCAACATGGCGCTGAGCGGTGCCGGGAAGGTGAGCGCCAAGTGGTCACTCACTAAATGTGCAACAACGAGAAAGGCGCTTAAAATGGCCCAGCTTCTCAGTAGCTGCAAAGCCGTTTTGGCATGCTTACCAAGAGCGGCGGTGTTGATAGTCATATTGTTTATCACTGCTGGCGTTTTTAACGGCGATACGGGTATTTTTACACATAAGCAGGCGCACCTGCGACCAGGTTTCTTTTGCTAATTGGCGCCTGTGACCTTGGCGGTAAGCACTGGTGGTCAGACGCTTAATGGCGGCCATAGCATCTGGGGAGCGTTCGATGATATCAGCGATCAGCACCTCTGCCGCGGCCATGGGGTTTTCCTCTATGGCAGAGATAAGCCCGATTTCGCGCGCCTGAACTGCATCAATCGGCTGTGCCGTCAGCGCCAGGCGTTGATAGTCATCGGCTTTAAGCAGGCTTGGAATAATCAAGCTGGCGCCCATATCCGGACACAAGCCCCAGCGTGCCTCCATAATGGCAAAGCTGGCATCCTTACTGGCAATGCGAAAGTCTGCGCCAAGAGCGATTTGCAAGCCGCCGCCCCAACAGCGCCCTTGCGTCAGGGCTATTACTGGCACATTTAATTCTTGCCAGCCTAAGGTTACGCGCTGCGCCAGGTTCTGATTGCCCGGCAGCCATTTAAACAGTAGCGACGCTACCTGACGCGGCTTGGCCATCACACCTTTAACATCCAGGCCGCTACAAAAATCCTGGCCTTGGGCATCCAGAATTACAGCGCGTATATCCTTACGCTTTTTAATGGTTTTTATGACCTTATCAAGCTGTTTAAACATCTCATAATTCAAGGCATTACGCTTTTGCGGCCGTGCTAGGGTGACATGGGCTATTTGTTCTTTAAAGCTGAGCGTTATCATTATTATCTCCTCTGACCACTAGCAATGTAACGCAAAGGGTTTGCCCTGTCATTTTGTTATGCAACTTCATTGATAGTATGTAATTTATTCAACAATAAGTTTGTTTACATGGTATTTATATAATCTAAGGATAAATACAGTAAGTCACAAATTAGTCTATATTTTCAAAGAACTGAGAAGCGCTATTGAGGTCGACTTGATGTAATCTCCGCGGGGATTAATTGCGCGCTTATCATTATTAGCTATCAAGGAGAGGGAGTATGCTCGGCGTACCTTCGAATAAAAGTTCATTTACAAAGAAGATCTTAGCCGTGGCGCTTACGGGTGCTACGTTAACACTGGTCCAAGGGTGCTCAGAAAAACCCGTCGCCAATCAGAACGCCCCTGCTCCCGCAGTATCGGTCTATGATGTTCAAGTAGAGGAAATTGGTCAATATCGTGAATTTGTGGCTCGCACCGAGGCATTTCAGGAAGCCAGTATTCAGGCGCGGGTGTCTGGGGAGCTGATTGAACGCACCTTTATTGAGGGTTCTCAAGTTGAAAAAGGGCAGTTGCTGTTAAAGATTGATCCTTCCGAATACCGTGCCAGCGTCAGTGAACTTGAGGCTACCTTGCGCAGCAATAAGGCCATTGCCGACAGGGCAGAGCGCGATCTTAAGCGTGGTCGTGAAATTGCCTCCGATGGCTTTATCTCTGCCGCCGACTTAGACAAGTTAGAAACCAACTACAATCAGGCGCTTGCTGCCGTTAAGGCCAGTGAAGCCGGATTGGAAAAGGCGAGGTTGAACCTGGGCTATACCGAAATTCAAGCGCCTTTTAGCGGCATGATAGGTAAGGTAAATTACGATGTTGGTAATATCGTTGGCCCTAACTCCGGCTCGTTAGCCGAGTTGACCGATATCGACCCTATCTACGTTAACTTCCAGGTTGAGGAAGCGGATTACATTACCTATCAACAGCAGCAACAGCAAAAGAACGCAGATCCCAGTAAGGTGCAATTAGATCTGGCCCTGCGTTTACCAAACAATACGGATTTTGCGCAAAACGGTGAGCTCGACTTTGCCGACACCAAAATTGATCGCAGCACGGGCACGGTGGAACTGCGTGCCAAGTTTGACAACCCGGACGGCATAGTGATGCCTGGGTTGTTTGTGACCCTGATTGTAGAAAGTAAAGAGAAGCAAAAGCAGGCCCTGGTGCCGCAAGCGGCGGTGCAGGTGAATCAGCAGGGTAACTTTGTGCTGGTGGTTAAAGAAGATAATACCGTGGCGCAGCGCTTGGTGAAATTGGGCCGTCGCATCGATGCCATGTGGGTTGTTGACTCGGGCCTTGAGCAAGGCGAGCGAGTGATAGTTGAAGGCTTACAAAAGGTGCGCTCAGGTATTAGCGTGCAGCCGGTGCCAAAGCAGATAGACAAAAAAACCGGTACCCTTAGCGACAAACAATAAGAGAGTCTCCAATGATCAGTAAGACGTTTATTTATAGACCGAAATTGGCTTTGGTGATCTCCATTGTGATCACCTTAGCCGGGCTTATTGCCATGACCCAATTGCCGGTCAACATGTACCCGCAAATTACCCCGCCCCAGGTTCAGGTGTCGGCTTTTTACGCTGGTGCCAGCGCCCAAACCATAGAAGAAACCGTGATCCGGCCCATTGAAGAAAAGATCAATGGCGTTGAAGGCATGATGTATATCGAGTCCACCTCCAGCAATAATGGCTCGGCCACCATAACCGTGTATTTTGAGGTGGGTACGGATACCGATATGGCTCAGGTGAATGTGCAAAACCGGGTCTCCCTAGCCGAACCTTTCTTGCCGCAAGAAGTACGCCGCCAGGGCGTGTCGGTGAAAAAAATGTCGAGCAACATGTTGATGGGTGTGAGTCTGTACTCAGACAATCCGGATATGGACTCCAGCTTCTTAAGTAACTATGCCACTAACTATCTGACCGAGCCGCTCAGTCGTATTCCAGGCGTGGCAGAGGCTAGTGTCATGGGTGATTTGACTTACTCCATGCGGGTCTGGTTAAGGCCGGATAAAATGGCCTCTCTTGGGGTCACGGTTGTAGAAGTGAAAACCGCCCTAGAAGAACAAAATACCCTGGTGGCCGCCGGTAAACTCGGTGCTTCCCCGGCGCTTCCGAATCAGCAATTTGAATATGCTATTCAAGCACAGGGGCGTTTTATAACGCCGCAGGAATTCGGTGAAACTATTATTCGCTCCAACCTAGATGGCGATTTTGTTCGCTTAAAGGATATTGCCCGCGTTGAGCGTGGCGCCAAAAGCTATGCCGGTACGGCCAAGTTGAATCAACAAGACACCGGCTTTATAGTTATTTATCAGCTTAGCGACGCCAATGCGACTGAGGTTGCCGAAAAGGTTAAAGCGCGGATGGAGGAGCTGTCAAAGCAGTTCCCCGACGGGCTTGAATATAAAATCCCTTATGACACCACCAAGTTTATCAACCGCTCTATAGAAGAAGTTAAAGTGACTCTGTTCCAGGCGGTAGGCCTGGTGATCTTAGTGGTCTTCTTATTCTTGCAAAATTGGCGCGCAACCCTGGTTCCCACCCTGGCTATTCCGGTTTCACTGATCGGCACCTTTGCCGCCATGTTGGCCATGGGTTTTTCCATTAACCTGATCACCCTGTTTGGTTTGGTACTGGCCATAGGTATAGTGGTGGATGATGCCATTATCGTTATCGAAAACGTTGAGCGTATTTTACGAGAAGAAAAGCTGCCGATTAAGGATGCGGTTTTTAAGGCCATGTCTCAGGTGGGCGGGCCCATTATCGCCACCACCTTAGTATTGCTGGCGGTGTTTGTGCCTGTCGGCTTTATGCCGGGGATCACGGGTGAGCTATATAAGCAGTTTTCTGTGACCATCTCCTTTGCGGTACTGATTTCATCGGTAAACGCGCTGACCCTGAGTCCGGCCCTTTGTACCTTGTTGCTCAGTGCCGAGAAAATGAAACCGATTAAATGGCTGCGTCCATTTGAAAATGTGATCACCAGCTCGACCAAGGGCTATACAGGTATTATCGGCTTTTTACTTAAGCGTGCCGGTCGTATCGGTATTATCGTTGTAGTGCTGTTTGTGGCCACCGGCTGGTTGGCGAAAAACGTGCCTACCGGTTTTGTGCCACCGGAAGATCAGGGTTTCGTATTTGTCGATATCCAGCTTCCGGATGCGGCGGCCTTAGGGCGTACCGATGCCGTGGTGCAAAAAATAGGTGACATCATAGCGCAAGATCCGGCGACCGCAGACTTTGTTGGCGTATCGGGCTTCTCACTCTTGGGTGGTGCCGGCTCTAACAACGCTCTGGGCATTGTGGTGCTTAAAGACTGGGAAGAGCGCACCACAGCAGAATTATCAATCAACCAGGTTATTAGCCGTTTGCAGGGGCAATTATGGGCGCTGCCCGATGCTCAGGCCATGGTCTTTAACGTGCCACCTATCCCGGGCCTGGGCGCCAGCTCCGGCTTTGAATATCGCCTGCTTGACTCCGAAGGGCGTGACGCGGCCGAGCTGGCCGGGGTGATGAATGGCTTGATTTACGAGGCGAATTCACGCCCTGAGCTGCAAAGCGTATTCAGTACCTTCCGCGCCAATTCGCCGCAATACTTCCTGGAGGTAGACCGTAACAAGGCCAAGGCGCAAGGGATCACTTTAGGTAATATCTTCCTTACCTTGCAGGCTCAGCTGGGCTCCTTGTATATCAACGACTTTAACCAATTTGGTCGTACCTATCAGGTGAATATCCAGGCTGAGGCCGAGTATCGCGCCAAGCCAGAGGACTTGCAGTACTACTATGTGCGTAATAACCAAGGGGATATGGTGCCGCTGACCACGGTTGCCACCTTGCGACCTATACTTGGCCCAACCAGCATGAATCACTTTAATCTGTATCGCAGCGTGAGCGTCACAGGTAACGCCGCTCCTGGTTATTCCACCGGTGATGCCATTAAGGTGATGCAGGAACTCTCTGCCGAGTTGCCTGACGGTTATGTGTTCGACTGGGCGGGGCAGACTCGTCAGGAGATCATGGCCGGGGATTTGGCCGGTGTCTTGTTTGCTTTGGCCGTGCTGTTCGTGTTCTTGTTCCTGGTGGCTCAATATGAAAGCTGGACCATACCCTTTTCGGTTATTGCCGCGGTCCCGCTGGCGATTTTCGGTTCCATGAGCACCCTCTATATGCTCGGCATGACCAATAATATTTATGCTCAGGTAGGCTTTGTACTATTGATAGGTATGTCGACCAAAACCGCGATTCTGATCGTTGAGTTTGCCATGGAGCAAAGAGCCGCCGGTAAGACTATTTTCGAAGCCGCGAAAATTGCCGCCGAGCAGCGTTTTCGCGCCGTACTTATGACCGCCTTGTCGTTTGTACTTGGGGTGCTGCCTTTGGTATTGGCGACCGGTGCTGGTGCCGCCAGTCGGGTGTCTCTGGGTGTCACTGTAATGTCAGGGATGATAGCGGCGACCGTACTGGGTACCTTATTGGTTCCGCTCTTCTACACCTATGTGCAGAATATGCGTGAGGGGGTTAAGCGTAAGCTCGGCATAGACCCGAACCCCCAAGAATAAAAAATATCAACAAGCCGGGAATTTCCCGGCTTTTTATTGGTCCTATGCACATTGCCCATAACTTTTGTTATTATCGGCACAAACAAGAGTAAATAAAGAAGCCAGCATGTCCGGACCCAGATTATTTAGCGCCGAAGAGATCACTCACCACGCGTATGAAGTGTTTTTAGAGCTCGCTCCCGAACATTTGAGCGAACAGGATATTGATGACTTTAATGCTCACAGAGAAGAGCTGGGTTTTATTGAAGAAAGTGAACCAAGCGCGGACTGGCAGAGCATAGTGGCAATGGAAATCGAGCCAGAATTTTACAGTGAAGTGACCATAGGTCTGGAGCTGGAAAATGAAGATATCGTTTTTGCCCGGGTGTTGATCAGCCGAGATCAGGATGCCCCTTTTTGTCACGTTATTTGGAAAGAGTAAGTAGTTAGTATGCGGTTTTTGGTAGTCCTCCTTGGTTGTTGTAGTTTGAGTTGTTGGGCGGTGGATCCGTTTGAAGACTTTCACGAATACGGACAATTAACGGATGCCGAAATCCATGAAATACATCAGGGCGAAATGTTCTACGGCGATGCCGAGTTTGGCTTTATCGTCACCAGGGGCAACACCGACTCAACCAGTTTTAAACTGCGTGCCAACGTCTATCAGGACTTCACCCATTGGCGAAACCAGTTTAAATTCGACTCCCTTTATCGTCGCGATGTCGACAGCGAAACCGGTGAAGAAACCATCTCAGCACAGCGCTTTTTTGTCTCCGGGCAATCCAACTATAAGGTGGGCAGTGAAGACGCCTCTTTATTTTTGTACGGCGATTATGAAGATGATGAATTCTCTGGCCTGGATTTTAAGGCTACGGTGGCAACCGGGTACGGCAATCGTCTGTATCGCGGCGTAAAAAATACCGTGGATTTTGATATAGGTCCCGGACTTTATGTGTCTAAGGTTGACCTTGATGAGGCTGAAGGCGAGGAAGAGGCTGAGCAAAACGATGGCGATGTGACCGGCTATCTGTTGCGCCTTGCCCTGCAGTGGGAGCGTAAGGTGTCGAAACGCACCCGCTTTAATCAGTTTATAAGTGCCGAGCAATCCCTGTCTGGGTTAAACTCACGGTTAAAGTCGGAAACCTCCTTAATTAGCCAGATTATGGGTCAGCTTTCGCTAAAGTTTGCCTACTTGTATCGCTATAACTCCAAGCCAGAGACGTTAAAACACACCTATGACTCCGAGCTAAGCGCCACCTTTGTCTACAGTTTTGACTAAAAGAGTTTAATTTCTATGTATCAGCATAAACAATATGCCTGGGCTATTTTGGCCCTAATCTTGTGGATCGGCACCTTTGTCGGTATGGCGTTCTACCTAATGGGCAGCGATGGCCCCATGCTCATGTTTGCGGCAATACTGGCAGTCTGTGCCTTTTTATTTCATGGCCTGACGGTACGAGTGGATGAACAAGGGGTGGAATGGTTTTTTGGTCCGGGAGTTGGCAAAAAGCGTTTGGCCTTTAGTGAAATTAAATCCGTGGCCGTAGTCAGTAACTCGTTTCGTCATGGTATCGGTATTCGCATTACCCATGATGGCTGGGTCTACAGTGCCAATGGCTTTGCCGCTGTGGCTATTGAGTTAGAGGACGGGACCTTTTATCGGGTTGGCAGCAATGAGGCCGAGCACCTGGCCGAAGCCATCAACAAGCATTTGTCTGGGTATTTGCCGGAGCCTTCGCCGGAACCTTCGCCAGAGCCTTCGCCGAAGCAGTCGCCTAGCCAAGAAGCATAAAAAAAGGACGCATCAGCGTCCTTTTTCGCTTACAAAAAAGCTTTCTTAGTGATCGTGGCCGCAGCCGCCAGCACCATGGGCATGACCATGGGCCAATTCTTCGGCGGTCGCATCGCGTACATCAACTACTTCGACGTCGAACTTCAACGCAATACCGGCTAGCGGGTGGTTACCGTCGACAATCACATCTTCACCCTGAATATCAACGATGATCACGGTTTGCTCGCCGTCATCCGTGGTGGCACGAAACTGCATGCCAACCTCAATATCCATGCCTTCGAACATGGCCTTAGGTACCGCCTGCATTAGTTGCTCATGACGTTCACCGTAGCCGTCTTTTGGCTCAACTTCGACGCTAAAGGTGTCGCCAGCCTGTTTACCTTGAAGCGCTTGCTCCAGGCCAGGGATCAAAAAGCCGGTACCTACGATAAATACCAGTGGCTCGCCATCAAAGGTGTTGTCTATGGTGTTGTCCGCTTTGTCGACCACACTGTAGTGCATAGTAACGACTTTGTTGTCAGCTATATTCATAATGTATTCCAGATCAATCTTCTGTCAGTGAGTAAGGCAAAGGTGCAATGGTGAACAGCACCTGTGGAGCGTGTTTTGCGCGAAGCTGAACATCTTGCTCAGTATCATTTGGCAACACGGCAAGGCCAAAAAGTTCGCCATTGGCGCTGGCTTGGGCGATTAAGCTACCGGCACGACGCCAGTTATCGCCAACCTGGCGCTCTAAGTCGAGTGGGTTTTGCTCTGCATCTAGCTCGGGGGCTAAGATGCCCTCATGCTCAGCTCGTAGTACAAACATGGCACGCTTGTTTTTACCCAGGTACTTCATACGCGCCACGGTTTCCTGACCTGTGTAACAGCCCTTGTTAAAGCTGATACCACCTAGGGCCTGCAGGTTAACCATTTGCGGCACATAGGCATCGATAGCTTCGGCATTCAGGCTTGGCTCGCCAGCTTTAATTTGTGCGCAGGCAAACTCGCCGCCTTGTTGCGGCTCGGGCAGAACGCTGTTATCGCCAATAAAGAGGGCGCGTTGGTCGTCCAATAGTAGCACTAGGTTTTCTTGCCATTGATGGGCATTGCCGCTGATGTCGATATTTAACTGGCTGGCCAACTCCGCCTTGGGCGCTATCACTCCCAATATCTGCGCGTCGAGCAGTTCGATCTCGACCTTGCTAAATACCGCGTATTTTTTTAACTCGGCAAGAGCAAATTGTGCTTCGGTGTTTGAGCAAATAAGCACATAGCCTTGCTGATACTGGCTAATGCGAAAACAGGCCCACAGCTTGCCTTTGGCATTACACTGACCGGCCCAGCGCCAGGTGTTGGCGTCTATATCGATGACGTCTTGCGTCAACTGACCTTGCAGGTAAGACTTGGCATCATCACCATGAACATAAATGGCGGTGTTTTCGGTAACATAAACCGACAAAGTGGACATGCATGACTCCTTTAGTGCACGAGCAATTACTGTGCTTAGTGTAACTTAAGCACCTCTTTGATGACAGCGCCTTAGCGTAAAATAGCTGTGAGCCGGGGGAGATTTTGTTACACTGCTGGGCAGCAGACTATTGAGAGGAAAACCATGGCGAATTTAGATAGTAAGGCGCGTTTACGTTGGGCATGTCGTCGCGGCATGTTGGAGCTGGATGTATTGTTTATGCCATTTGTCGAGCAGGGCTATGATGCCTTAAATGACGAAGACAAGGCGGTGTTTCAACGTTTGCTGGAGGCGGATGATCCGGATCTGTTCGCTTGGTTTATGGGCCATGAGCAATGTAAGGACCCTGAGCTGGCGCGTCTGGTTAAGATCATCCTCGACCGCGTCCGTGTATAGCGGCGCCTTCTCAAACAATATCCCACAACACCGCCCGGTTATGGCGGTGTTTGTTTTTGTCTATGCGCTCTTGTTATTGGCGCACCCGCAATGGCTTTGGGCGCTGTGCAGTGCCTTAATTCTGGCCTTAGGTTATTGCCATTTTTGGTTTCGTTTTCGTCGCTGTTGGCCACATCAGGGCAATGTGCTGATCCAAGGACAACGTGCCGAAGTGCATCAAGCTAATGCTTCTGTTAGCGGCAGGCTGTTGGCTCAATCCCGGGTTTATCCGGGCTTAATTCATTTGCAGCTGCAAGACGATATGGGCGGGAAACGTCATCATGTCTTTATTGCCGCCAGGGCGATGACGCCCGAACACTTTCGTGAGTGTGCCCGGGCGGTGCAATTGGCGCTTAGTCAGCCCCAGGTTTGAGCTCGGTAATATGAGCTTCGGGTAGGTGCTCTGGATAATCCAGGGTGTAGTGCAGGCCACGGCTTTCTTTGCGCGCCAGGGCACTGCGGATGATTAGCTCAGCTACCTGCACCAGGTTGCGCAGCTCCAGCAAATCATTGCTGATGCGGAAGTTGGCATAATATTCGTAAATTTCCTGCTGCAGTAATTCTACCCGGCGCAGAGCTCGCTCCAGGCGTTTGGTGGAGCGCACTATGCCGACGTAATCCCACATAAAGAGGCGCAGTTCATGCCAGTTGTGGGTGATCACTACTTCTTCATCCGAGTCACTTACCCGGCTGTCATCCCATTGTGGCAAGGCCGTGGGCTCATACGGCAAATTCAGCTTGGCGACTATGTCCTTGGCTGCCGCATGGGCAAAGACGATACATTCTAATAATGAGTTGCTGGCCATACGGTTGGCGCCATGCAGCCCGGTGTAGGCGACTTCGCCGATGGCGTAAAGGTTGTCTAAATCCGTTTTGCCGTTAAAGTCGGTCATCACTCCACCACAGGTGTAATGGGCCGCTGGCACTACGGGAATAGCTTCCTTGGTAATATCTATCCCTACACTTAAGCACTTGGCATAAATGGTGGGGAAGTGTTCGATAATAAATTCTTTGTCGCGATGGGAAATATCCAGGTAGACGCAATTAGCGCCCAGGCGCTTCATCTCAAAGTCGATGGCCCGAGCCACTACGTCACGCGGCGCCAGTTCGGCGCGCTCATCAAATTCCGGCATAAAGCGGGTACCATCCGGGCGCAGTAGATAAGCGCCTTCGCCACGCATCGCCTCGGTGATCAAAAAGTTTTGCAACTTAGGATGATACAGGCTGGTGGGGTGGAACTGGTTGAACTCCATATTGGCAACGCGACAACCGGCCCGCCAAGCCATGGCAATACCATCGCCGCTGGCCACATCCGGGTTGGAGGTATAGAGGTAAACTTTACTGGCGCCGCCGGTAGCCAAAGCCACAAAGCGGGCGCTGATGATCTCGACCCGTTCCTTGGCGCGGTTAAATACGTAAAGGCCATGACAATGCTTGCCTTCTTTGCCGAGCTTGGCATCTGTGATCAGGTCGATGGCGTTGTAGTTTTCCAACAGCGTAATATTGGGGTGAGCCAATACGCGCTCAATGAGGGTGGTTTGCACCGCGCGGCCGGTGGCATCGGCAGCATGCAAAATACGGCGATGGCTGTGGCCGCCTTCACGGGTTAGGTGATAGCGCTCATGACCCTTGTCATCGGTTTCCATATCGAAGGGCACACCCTGCTCAATCAACCAGCGCATACAGGTTTTGGCATTGGAGGCCGTGTAGTGCACCGCCTCGCGGGAGCACAGACCATCGCCGGCGGTGAGGGTGTCTTCAACATGGGATTCAATACTGTCGTTTTTCTTATCGAATACCGCCGCAATACCGCCTTGGGCGTACAGGGTGGAGCCCTCGTTAAGAGCGCCTTTACTGAGTACGGTTACTTGACAATGGTTGGCGAGAGAAAGCGCCAAAGACAGGCCAGCGGCACCGCTGCCGATGATAGCAACGTCGCTGTGATGTTGTTTATTCGGGTTCATGTTATAGTGTTGAGCCGAGGTTTATATTACCTATTATGTTGCCTCTATATGTATCATATTTGCCGCCTGGGCACGACTGAAGTTAACTAAGAACAGAAAAAAAATGCAGTTATTGCGAACTTTTTCATTTCGACCCAGTCAGACTGAGTGTATTTGGTAGCTTGGATACAAGATAAAAGCAAAATAACGCAGAGGAGTACCGGCTCGAATGAGCGAGCAGGATTTGGATTTAGCGCTGGTAAGAAAGGTTCAACAGGGAGATAAAAATGCTTATAACCTGTTGGTCGCCAAATATCAGAACAAAGTAGCAGGATTGATATCGCGTTATGTTGCCAACCAAGGTGACATTGCAGATGTAGCTCAAGAAGCCTTTATTAAGGCGTATAGGGCGCTGCCTAATTTTAGGGGCGACAGCGCGTTTTATACTTGGCTATATCGTATTGCCGTGAACTGTGCAAAGAACTATTTGGTTGCACAGGGGCGCAGGCCGCCGGCAAATGATGTCGATGCTGATGATGCTGAGTTTTATGAAGGTGCAGATTCACTGCGTAGTAATGCCAGCCCAGAAAATTTGCTGTTAAGTGACGAGGTCAGAGACGTCATTTTTGCCACCATTGATAAGCTACCTGAAGATTTGAAAACAGCCATCACTTTACGAGAACTTGAAGGGATGAGCTATGAGGAAATCGCCGCGGTAATGGATTGCCCAGTGGGCACGGTGCGTTCACGTATATTCCGTGCTCGTGAAGCGATAGATAACAAGTTAACTCCGTTAATAGGTGAGTCGTAATTATGACTAAAGCAAAGTGTAGTGAGCAGGACAAAGCCTTTATTTCTGCCTTGGTGGACAATGAAGCCAGTGTCGATACGCTTAACGTTGCTGATGTAGATACAGATACATTGGCTCGTTACAGCCTGATTGGCAATGTGATGCGCTCCGAAACAGCACCTAGCATCCAGTTAGATATAGCCGCGCAGGTAGCCCAACAACTTGAACAAGAACCGGTTCATGCGCAATTCGGCCAAGAGTTTGAGTCAAGCAGGGAAGCACAACCCCAACAGGATAACGTCATCCGCGGTACCTGGTGGCGTGGTATTACGCAAACTGCCATTGCCGCAAGCGTGGCCGTGGTTGCGGTACTGGGCGTCCAGCAATATGGTGCGACGGGCAATGGTGCCGATGAACTACCGCCCTTGCAGTCTAACCCATTTATTGGTGCGGCCTCACCGGTGAGTTATTCTTCGGAGCCGGCGCTTGAAAATGCCGAACGTGGTTTACGTGAATTACAACATCAGCGCATTGGCGCCCTGGTATTAGAGCATCAGCGTCAGACCCGTGAAGCCGCGCATTTAGCGAACACGGCAAACAAAGATGAGCAAGAACAACAGGAACAATAATAGTTAATGAAGTACCTTTATGTTGTGCTAGTGAGCCTGTGGCTGTTCCCGGCCCAGGCTATGTCGGAGATGACCGCCAAGCAGTGGCTGGACAATATGGCCACCGCGGTTAAACAGCGCAACTTCGTCGCCTCATTTGTGGTGGTGAAAGACCGCGCCATGGAGCCTTACCGCTGGAGTCACGGTATTCATGAAGGGCAGGAACTGGAATTACTGACCTTGCTTAATGGTGCCGGCCTGGAAATGGTGCGCGTTGACGATCGTGTTACCTATTACGAACCCCAAGCTCAACCTTATTCGGTAAAAACCTCGGCGATCAGCGGTCCCATCCCGGAAGTGCTGTTTGGCGACGTGGAACAACTGGCACAAAACTATAATTTCGTGCTTGGTAACAAGGGCCGTATTGCCGGTCGTCCAGCACAGCTATTGCGCATTGAAGCCAAAGACCAGGACAAATACAGCTACTGGGTCTGGCTTGATACCGAAACCTCATTACTGCTTAAGTCCGCCTATGTGAACAATCAGGGTGAATTTTTAGAGCAACTGCAACTGAGTCATATCAATGTCTCGGAAACCCCGGCTCCGGAGTTACTTGAGATCAGCCGTCGTGAATTCCCGGCCCCCTTGCCTCGTAATGAAGAGGCACGAGACCAGGGCAGTTGGCAAATAGGCTGGTTGCCTCAGGGCTTTGAACTACTTAAATCAGATCGCCATAAACTCAATTTAAACAATGAGTTGGCAGATTATTATTTGTATTCCGATGGCTTGGTTGAAGTCTCGGTATTTGTGCAGCGGCCTTTGGCCGGGCAACGTCCGAGCGGCTCGTTAACCTCGGGTGCCACCACCATTTATATCCATAACGCCGGCGCCTTCGATGTCTCGGTGATAGGTAATATCCCCGTCGCTACGGCAAAAAATATAGCCGAGTCAGTACAGCGACCTCTGTAGTTAAGCCCATGATTGAACAAGTTCTTACCGTGGTCGCCGTCAAGGGCGACACCGCGTTTTTACAAGCCGAGCCTAAGCCGGCTTGTGCCGGTTGTAATGGCAAGTGCGGCTCGCAAGTGTTCGCCAAGCTGTTCGGCACAGACAAAAAGCGTTTTCCCTATCAATTTTCCGAGCCTGTGAGCGTGGGCCAAAAGGTTAAACTGGCCCTTGATGACTCGCACATAGTGATGAGTTCATTTGTCGTTTATATCTGGCCGCTGTTATTCGCTTTGGTGACGGCGGTGCTGGCGCAGGCTGTTTTCGGTGTTAGTGAAGGGCTGCAAATAGGCGCCGCATTTGTTGCTGGGGTTGCTGGTTTTATCCTTGCTAAACATAGGCTTAAGCGTGTTGTTCATGATGTGAAAGTGATAAAGATTTACCCTCTTAGCCTGCCAGTATCGCAAAGAGATGGTGATTAGCGTCAATTACAGGTAAAATTGGCCCTTTGTTTACCCGAGCTCAGTTTTAAGAAGTCAGAATCCAATTTATGAAGCATATCCGTAACTTTTCGATTATCGCCCATATCGACCATGGTAAATCGACCCTGTCCGATCGTTTGATCCAAGTGTGTGGCGGCTTAACCGACCGCGAAATGCAGCAGCAAGTATTGGACTCAATGGAGCTTGAGCGTGAACGCGGTATTACCATCAAGGCGCAGAGCGTAACTCTTAACTACACCGCCAAAGATGGTGAAACCTACCAGTTAAACTTTATCGACACCCCGGGACACGTGGATTTCTCATACGAAGTATCACGCTCTCTGGCGGCCTGTGAAGGCGCGCTGCTGGTTGTTGATGCCGGTCAGGGTGTTGAAGCACAAACCCTGGCCAACTGTTACACCGCCATCGAAATGGACCTGGAAGTGGTGCCAATCTTGAACAAGATTGACCTGCCGCAGGCCGATCCTGATCGTGTTGCCGAAGAAATTGAAGACATTGTCGGCATCGACGCCACAGATGCGGTGCAGTGTAGCGCCAAAACCGGTATCGGTATCGATGACGTACTAGAGCGAATCGTGCGTGATATTCCACCGCCGCAAGGTGACGTGGATGGCCCGCTAAAAGCACTTATTATTGATTCTTGGTTCGACCCGTACCAGGGCGTTGTGTCACTTGTACGTATTATGCAAGGTGAGCTTAAAGCCGGCGACAAGATCAAGATCATGTCGAACGAGCAAGTTCATATTGCCGATAAAGTAGGTATCTTCACTCCGAAGCAGACCACCACGGGTGCGCTGAAAACGGGCGAAGTAGGCTTTATTATCGCCGGTATTAAAGAAATCCACGGTGCTCCTGTGGGCGATACTATCACCCTGGCGCGTAATTCAGCACAAGAACGCCTGCCAGGCTTCCAGCGCGTTAAGCCGCAGGTTTACGCCGGTATGTTCCCTATTTCTTCAGACGAGTATGAATCATTCCGCGATGCCCTTGATAAGCTGAGTCTGAACGATGCCTCGCTGTTCTTCGAGCCTGAAAACTCAACGGCCCTGGGCTTTGGTTTCCGCTGTGGCTTCTTAGGCATGCTACACATGGAAATCATCCAGGAGCGTCTGGAGCGCGAATACGATATCGACCTTATCACCACGGCACCGACCGTAGTGTATGAGGTGGTAACCAAAGATGGCACGATTCAAATCGATAACCCGTCTGAGCTGCCACCGGTAAACGACATTCTTGAAATTCGTGAGCCTATCGTAGAAGCCAATATTCTCGTACCGCAAGAGTACCTGGGTAACGTCATTACCCTGTGTATTGAAAAGCGCGGTATGCAAACCAAGATGAACTATCACGGCAACCAGGTAGCGGTGACTTACGAGCTGCCCATGGGTGAAGTGGTAATGGACTTCTTCGATAAGCTGAAGTCAACCAGCCGTGGTTTCGCATCACTGGATTACAACTTTAAAGAATTCCGCACCGCCGACATGGTACGTGTGGATATTCTTATCAATGGCGACCGCGTTGATGCCCTGGCCATTATTTGTCACCGTGACAACGCCCAAGGCCGTGGCCGTGAACTGGCAGAAGCACTGCGTGAGCTTATTCCACGTCAGATGTTCGATATCGCCATTCAGGCGGCTATCGGCAACCATGTTATTGCCCGTTCAACGGTTAAACAGCTTCGTAAAAACGTAATCGCCAAATGTTATGGTGGTGACGTAAGCCGTAAGAAAAAGCTACTGCAAAAGCAGAAAGAAGGTAAGAAGCGCATGAAGCAGCTGGGTAACGTTGAAGTTCCTCAAGATGCCTTCTTGGCGATTTTGAAAGTCGGCAAATAATAACAATAAAGGACACCACTGATGGCTGGATATTTTTCCATATTTTTAGTGCTACTTACCCTGGCCTCGGGCCTGATCTGGTTGATAGATCATCTGGTTTATGCCCCCAAGCGCAAGCAGCTTATTGCGCTTGCAGAGGGCGCCAGTGGTAAGCCGCTGGACGAGGAATTAAAAGAGGAAATCGCTCCTGTGCCTGTGCTTACCGAGCATGCCAAGTCGATTTTCCCCATGATAGCCATCATTACCGTATTTCGTTCGTTTTTGTTCGAACCGTTTCAGATCCCATCGGGCTCCATGATGCCAACTCTGTTGGTGGGCGACTTTATCCTGGTACAAAAATACTCTTACGGTATTAAGGACCCGGTATGGCGCTCTGAGCTGGTAGCTACCGGCAAACCGGAGCGTGGTGATATTGCGGTGTTTAAGTTTCCGCCTAAGCCTGAGCTGGACTTTATCAAGCGTGTTATCGGTCTGCCGGGCGACACCATTGTGTATCGCAACAAGCAGCTGTATATCAAACCGCATTGTGAGCAAGGCCAGGCCGATCAGGGCAGTTTGCTTTGTGGCGAATACAATAAAATTGCACTAGATATAATTAATAAAGATGAGTTTATGCAAGGGAGCCAGCAACTTGTGCGTCTTGAAGAAGACCTCGACGGCCTTAAGCATGATATTTTAATAAACCCAAGACTGCCTGAGTTTAAGAGCAAGTACTACCAACAACAAGGCACCAAGATTGACGAGTGGGTTGTTCCCGAAGGTCATTATTTTATGATGGGCGACAACCGCGACAATAGTGAAGACGGTCGCGCTTGGGGATTCGTTCCAGAGCCTAACCTGGTAGGTAAAGCGGTCTTTATTTGGATGAGTTTTGAATTTGAAAACACAGCCGATGACTTCTTGCCAAGTTGGGTGCCAACCAGTGTTCGCTTTGAACGCTTAGGTAATATTCAGTAACAATGAAGAAAAACGTAACAGAACTGTACAGTAAAATAGGATATAGCTTTATTGACCAGGGCTTGCTTGAGCAAGCCCTGACTCATCGCAGCCATAAGGGCCAGCATAACGAGCGCCTGGAGTTTCTTGGTGACTCGATTTTAAGCTTTGTCATCGCCAACGCCTTGTATCACAAGTTTCCTAAGGCGCGCGAGGGCGATTTGAGCCGCATGCGTTCAACTTTAGTGCGCGGCCAAACCCTGGCCGAATTTGGCCTTGAGTTTAACCTGGGCGAGTACCTGCGCCTGGGCCCGGGTGAGCTTAAAAGCGGCGGTTATCGCCGCGAGTCGACCCTGGCCGATGCGGTAGAAGCCATTATTGGCGCCGTATTCCTGGACTCAGATATCGATACCTGCAGCGACTTGGTACTGCAATGGTACGCCTCGCGCTTGGACTCTATTTCCCCGGGAATGAATCAAAAAGACCCTAAGACTCTGTTACAAGAGTTTTTACAGGCCCGTAAGTTACCCCTGCCGGGTTATACGGTGATCGATACCAAGGGTCAGGCGCATAACCAGACGTTCACGGTTGAATGTATCGTTGAAGGGATGGAAAGTATTATCTCTGTGGGCAGTTCGCGCCGTAAGGCGGAGCAAAAAGCCGCAGAAAAAGCCTTAAAGATATTAAAGAATGACAGCTGATACGCACACACAAACGCATTGCGGTATGGTGGCCATAGTAGGTCGCCCGAACGTAGGTAAATCAACCTTGTTGAACAAAATTGTTGAGCAGAAGGTGAGTATTACCTCGCGTAAACCGCAAACCACGCGCCACCGCATTATGGGCATTCATACCGAAGATAATTATCAAACCGTGTATGTGGACACCCCGGGCCTGCATGTGGAAGAGAAGCGCGCCATTAATCGTTTAATGAACCGCGCCGCCTCAAGCTCTATCGGTGACGTTGAGCTGATCATCTTTGTGGTTGAAGGGACGCACTGGACCAATGACGACGAAATGGTGTTGAACAAGGTCTGTGCCGGTAAAACACCCGTGCTCTTGGTGATGAATAAAACCGATCAGGTGAAAGACCAGGAACTGATCCCCAAGCATCTGCTCTGGCTCAGTGAAAAAGGCGACTTTGCCGGTATTATTCCGGTTTCCGCCAAGAATAATCGCAATCTTGACCTGATCAAAAAAGAAGTGCGTAAGCGCTTACCACAAAGCGAATTTTACTTCCCGGAAGACTATGTTACAGACCGTTCCATGCGCTTTATGGCGGCGGAGATCGTGCGTGAAAAGCTAATGCGCTTTATGGGAGACGAGTTACCCTATTCTGTGACCGTGGAAATCGAGCAGTTTAAATGGCAAGACAACGGCGTATGGCAAATTAACGCCCTGATCCTGGTTGAGCGCGAAACGCAAAAGCGCATGGTCATAGGTAACAAGGGTGAAAAGCTGAAAACCATCGGCCGTGAAGCCCGTCGCGATCTCGAAGATATGCTCGACAACAAGGTGTTTCTTGAGCTGTGGGTCAAGGTGAAATCGGGTTGGGCGGACGATGAACGCGCCCTGCGTAGCCTAGGTTACGGCGAAGACTAAGCCCATGAATGCGGGCTTTGAGCGCGCCTTTTTACTGCATCGACGGGCCATTAGCGACTCGCAATGGCTGGTCGATTTTGTGGTCGAAAATCGCGGCCTGATGCGCATGATAGCGCGCCTAAGCGGTAAGCAGGCGATCAAACACAAAGCCCAGTTACAACCATTCCAAGCACTCCTTATTCGCTATCAAGGCAATGGCGAGCTCAAATACCTGCAACACTTTGAACTCGACACCGCCTTGGAGCCACTGCGCGGCGACAAGCTCTATTGCGGCTTCTATATGAATGAATTGGCGGCGCGCATCATCCCCATCAATGAGCCTCTGGAGCAGATATTCTCCCTCTATTCCCAGCACTTGCAGGAACTCGCAGGAGCTAAAGATCTGGGTGCCAGTTTACGCTGTTATGAGTTGCAGCTGCTGGAGAGCCTGGGCTATGGCGTCAACTTTGACAGCGACTATCAGGGCGATGCCATTGATGCCAAAGGACAATACGATTACTATCCCGAGCAGGGTTGGGTACGCCAGGCACAACCGGTGCAGGGTTACGGTTTTAGCGGTGCGCATATTCTCGCGTTTGCCCGTTATGATTTTTCCGAGCCGCAAATACAAAGGGCGGCCAAGCATTTTTGTCGTTATATACTCAAACCCTTGCTTGGCAACAAACCACTAAAAAGCAGAGAACTATTTAAATCAAGGTAAGGCAGCATGAAAGAGATTCTACTAGGCGTTAACGTTGACCATATCGCCACTTTACGTCAGGCCCGTGGCACCACTTATCCGGATCCGGCCCATGCCGCCGCAGTCGCCGAGCATGCCGGTGCCGACGGGATCACCATTCACCTGCGTGAAGACAGACGTCATATTCAAGACCGTGACGTCTATGTGATGAAAGACACCATACAAACACGCATGAACCTAGAAATGGCGGTCACCGAAGAAATGCTCGCCATTGCCCTGGAAGTAAAACCGGCCTTTGTCTGCCTGGTGCCGGAAAAGCGTGAAGAGTTGACCACAGAAGGCGGCCTGGATGTAGTAGGGCAGTACGACAAGGTGGCCGATGCGGTAAAACGTTTAAGCGATGCCGGTATTAAGGTGAGCCTCTTTATCGACGCCGATGAAGCGCAAATTGACGCCAGCGTCAAAGCCGGTGCCCCTTATATCGAAATTCACACCGGCGCCTATGCCGATGCCGAAAACGACGCCGAGCAAGCGGCAGAGCTTGAGAGCATTCGCGCTGGCGTACAATATGCCCATGCTCAAGGCCTGGTGGTTAACGCCGGTCATGGCTTGCACTATCACAATGTAAAGCCTATCGCAGCAATGCCTGAGATTTACGAGCTTAACATTGGCCATGCGATCATCGCCCGTGCGGCCATCGATGGCATGGAAAAGGCCGTACGTGATATGAAACGTCTGATGCTAGAGGCGCGGGCCTAAGAGGGAAGGGGGTCAGGACGCTGATGGCGTTTTGATATTGAGATACTTTCTTTGGAAAGCCGGTGTTTATCGCCGGCTTTTTTGTTTTTGTTGAGATCTTGTCGGGTCGCCGACCTCGACTTAGAGGAAATGCTTGTCCATTTCCTCTAAGAACTCCTAGGACACCCGTGATTCGCTTATGCTTCCGAACTCAGCGTTTTGTTAAACGTTCCGCTTAGCTTTCAACGCGGTTTAACGAGGTGTCCTACCTCGATAAACCTAACTCCGCCTCCATGCTCCGTTGTTGCAAGCACACTCCACAACAAAAGCTGATTTCTCCTGCGCGAATCCAAACGGGAAGGTCGATACCTGTTACTTCAGAATTTGCTGATGGGCCGATAAGTGTCTTGTTAGCAGACTTACGCAAAAAGACGATACAGTCCATAATAAAACCCCAAGCCTAAAAAGGCTGCAAAATGCCCCATCCACTTTGTTGCTGAGTCAGAGGATTTACTCTGGAAATAGCCAACAACAAAACCTAAGAACAGTACTGGTAAGAACAATGCCATTGGAATAATCGTAGCACTCGGCGTTCCTTCATACTCCCTAAGACTCTCGATGAGCTGCTTTAACTTTTTGGGCAGTACCGAATTAGCATAAAGCGCTGGAAATAACGAAAAGTACACCCAGAAGAAACCTAAAAAAAATGTGGGCAGAACTAATGCAAACCATTCCTTATTAATAGCTCTTTCCTCTTGTCTGCTAACGCCTCACCAAGAGGTGAGTAATTGTTGGATAAAATGTGAAACGAAGCGGAGCCAAGCCAACTGTTACAAGTCCCGTTTCAGTGGTTTGTTATGTGAAATTACACGTTCTCCATGAAAATTCCACCTGATTTGCATAGTTACTTCAGATATAGGCTGTGAAATAAATTCCTGAACCTTATCACAACGTACTACAACACCATCGGTGCTTAGAGGCACAAGTTGACCAGTCCAAGCTGAGCAATTAGCAATTAGTTTTTTTTCATCTGTATATGCCTCAAAATCAACCTCCACAGTCTTCCAAGTACTACTACCTTTGTTACTTATAACACCTGAAATCTCTATCACATCGCCCATATCTTTATAACTTTGAATGCTGAAATATAAATCATGGCTCGGGTCATAATACATATCAGGAATATCACTTAAAAACAGTTCATCAGAGCTGATTGTCATCGACTCTCTTAACTGCTGCGCTTTTTCCATAGCATCTTCGAAGTCATTCAATCGATCTTTTTTACTTAGGTGATAGTGTGCTTCATCAACAATAGATATTCCCAGACCTAAAAGAACACCAATACCTAAGTATTTAAATACTGACTTCACGAATTTACCCCTTTCACATAACGCCTCAATAAAGGGTCTCCACGCAGCGGCGAAGCCGCAAAGTGGAGGTCCAGCCCCGAAGGGGCGCCTTTGATTGATTTGTTAGGCATTTGACTCTGGCCTAAATGCTAGCTCAGGATAAATTAGATAAGCAAAGAAGAAGCCTACCCCGGCTGAACTAAAGAAAGACAGCAAAAACAGAACACTGTCTGGGCCGCCTACCAACCAATAATAGGTAAAACCAGATAACCCGGTAAATATGCCGAATGCAACCATTAAGAAAATTGTATTGACGTACTTACCAATTGCTCTGTACGTGCCTGGCATTGGCATGGGTAAAAACCTATTTAGCAAAGCCAAAATCGGGGGGCCGAACAAACCGAAAAGAACCACCGGCAAAATAGCTGCGTTTTCTAAGCCGCGACCAATCTCACTATCAAATACCACAATACCTTGATAGAGGCCCATGACTGAACCAATCCCAATTCCTACCCAATCGCTTCGTAAAAACTCGAACTTCATGTTGATGCCTAACAATTTAATATCGAGCGATTGGGTCGTTTTTCTACTGCAATCTGTCTCGTTTTTGTCCTATAACCATAGATAACAAATTTAGGAAGTACTTACCAGCATTGAAGTTACGCTACATTGCTATAAACCTGGACACGACAAAAACGACCGATTGGGTCGTTTTCCTGACTATGGGAGAAACTCATCGATGATGGATGTATACACAGTGATTTCGGTGGAAGGATGGGCGTCAGCTATTCGCTCTTAGCCATCTAACAGGTTACGATAATCTAAATTAGATACGCAGATGCATCAGTTAGACCCCGTGCATTTGCGCTGAGCATGGTGGGGTTGGTAGTACAACTTGACCTGGGATGGTCAAGTTAGGCGAATCGAGGCAGGGATAGCCGAGTTTCGCCGGGTGCGTTAGCAACACCGACAGGCGAAGAATCAAGCAAATGCTGGGGTGTCCTAGGAGTTCTTAGAGGAAATGGACAAGCATTTCCTCTAAGTCGAAGTCGGCGACCCGACAAGATCTCAATACGTAGCGCGGTGTTACTTAATTGCCTCCTAATCTAGAAGCAAAGCACCGGCCTTGTTATTTGCGAGCAGGAAACTCATCCAAAACCTGGGTGCCAAGGGGGCTGGCCCCCTTGGGTTGATGGTAATCACACCAGCGGTCACAACGAGTTGTTCTTCTCCAACCCCGCATCCGTCAGCAAATTCCTGAGCTCATCCAGCAATTCCAGCAGCTCGGGCTCGATATCATTGATGCTGGCCTGCTCCTTCATGGCCGTTTCAATCAGCTCGGCGAGCTTTTTCAGCTTCGGCACGCCGGTATAGCAGCAGGCGCCGTGGAACTTGTGGATGATAGAAAGTAAGCGTTGGTGATCCTTGGCGGTCATGGCTTCTTCTATCAGGCTGACGGTTTCCGGAATGCTGAGCAGCAGCATGTTGAGCATTTCTTGGGCCAGGTCTTCCTTGCCACCGGCGCGTTGCAGAGCCAGATCCCAGTTCAGGCCATTGCTGGCAAAGGGAGGTGTGCTTGGGGGGCTCTTGTTGACGTGGCGCTCGCGCAGGCGCTTATGATCGGCGCCGTGCTCCATAAGTACTTCGTGGAGCATGTCCTCGTCCAAAGGCTTGGTCAGGTAGCTGGCAAAGCCAACTTCCTTAAGCTGCTCTTTCTCTCCGCTTAGGGCGTGGGCGGTCACGGCTATGATTGGTGTGTCTTCATTGAGAGAGGACTCGCAAATGAGCTTACAGGCGGTAATGCCGTCCATAATCGGCATTTGTATGTCCATAAAGATCATATCGTATTTATGGCTTTTACAGACCTCCACCGCCTGGGCACCGTTATGGGCTGTATCCAGCTCTTCCACCTGCTCTTCAAGCAAGGCGCAGATCAGTTTCAGGTTGGCATCGTTATCGTCCACTACCAAGGCTTTTAACGGCAGGCGGCTGGCCTTGCGGTCCTGGGTGTGAATGGTGGGGTGATCAAGACGATAGGGCGCCGCCATCATTTCGCAAAACTTGCGATGATTAATGGGTTTGCTGAGGCAGCCATCGGCACCACTGCCCACTAAGGCCTCGCGCATATTATGCGACACCGTATTGAGCAGCAAATAGATATAGTCACTGTGTGGGCGCACCATGGAAATGAGCTGTTTCATCAGCGCCATGGACTCGACACCGCCGGCATCGCCAAGTACACAGATATCAAATTTAAAGGAGCCGGTGAGTACTTGCTCTAGCTCTTCCAGGTTGCGACAGCCGCTTACATGCACACCCCAAGCATGCAATATGCTGCTGGTGGCCATGTAGCTGTGCTCATTTTGCTCGAAATACAGCACCCGCTTAGTGGCTAAGGAGCCGCAGGGCAGTTCGGTTTGGAAATGATGGTCCGGCAGCTTAAACACAGCATTAAAAGTAAAGCAGGTGCCCTTACCCGGGGCGCTGTTCAAGGTGATGCGTCCGCCCATGGCTTCAACCAAATGCTTGGTGATCATAAGCCCCAGGCCGGTGCCGCCAAACTTACGGGTGATGCTGGAGTCGGCCTGGCCAAAGGGGGTAAACAAGGTGTCTTGTTTATCCATGGCAATGCCGACGCCGGTGTCTTTTACCGAGATCAACAAGGAGGTGCGCTCATCGGCCAGCAGGCGACTACTAATATCTATATTGATCTCACCCTGCTCGGTAAACTTAATGGCGTTACTCACCAGGTTGGTAAGAATTTGTCGAAAGCGGGTTGGGTCGCCAAACAGTTGCTCGGGCACATTGGGGTTTACATGAATCGACAGCTCCAGGTTTTTCTCATGGGCGCCGGGGGCGAGCAGGGTCAGCACCTCGTTCACCGCATCGCGCAATTGGAATTGAATGCTTTCGAGCTCCATGGCGCCGGCTTCAAGTTTGGAGAAGTCGAGAATATCGCTGATGATGCTAAGCAGGCTGTTGGCCGAGGCCTCTATGGTATCCAGGTAATCTTTTTGGCTCTTATTAAGCGGCGTTTTATAAAGCTGGCGAGCAAAGCCAATAACCCCATTAAGCGGGGTGCGTAGCTCGTGACTCATCTTCGCCAGGAAGTCGGACTTAACCTTGTTTGCAGCCAGGGCCTCGCGTTTGGCGATATTGAGCTGAATATTCTGGGTCTCATACTGCTCTAGGGTTTCCTGGTAGTCGGCGGTGGCCTGGTCGATATGACGCTGCATTTCGTCTTTTTCATCGGCCATATATTCGGTGATGCTCACTAGGCCTAAGCGCAGCTGCTCCAGCTCGCCCTGCATGGTCTGGGTAATGTTTTGCGGCACTTCGCCCCGGGCTACTTCGCCGGTAGCGCGTACCAAACGTGACAAGGGCTGGGTGATCATACGGCTCAGACGAATGGAGAGCACCACGGCAAAGCCGATGGCTAATAAGATCACAGCGGCACTGATTAAAATGGCTCTTTGTTGCTCTATTACCGCGGCCTGGCGGTTAAATTGCACCATCACAGTGCCGGCGGTTTGAAACGGCAAATGGCTGGGGGTATTGGGGTTGAGTACGCCCTGATAAAAAATTAAAAATTCATCGTCGTGAATGGCCTTATTCAGGCTCTGATGCACCTCGGGGGGAATAGTAGTCAGACGGTCAAAATTGCGATGTAAATTGCTGGTCACCACCAAGGAATCGCTGGCGTCAAAAATGGCCACGGACTTTACAAGCGGCGAGTGCATATTGTGAATATGGCGAGCTATGCGCTCTAACGTAGCCTTGTCGTTTTTAACTAAGGGTTGCTCTATGGCAATACTTAATGGCTCGATTATGGTGCTGCCTTGCTCGATGAGAAATTCATCCAACTCCAGGTAGCGATTTATAGTAAAATAGCCGCCGAGCAATAGACCAATCACCACGGTAGGCACCAAGGTCAGGATCAGGACTGAATCCCGAAGGCCTAGTCGGTTCATAAGCAAACAAATAAATGAGACTGTGTTAAGTTTAGGTTATAGCTTACACCGATCTTTATCAATGTAAATTAGGGCGGGGCATGGCGAACTTTTTTAAGCCAAGTAAAAAACAAGTTAAAAATCAAACGCAAGAATTGAGCATCCAGAGTATGGATCACCATGGGCGCGGCGTGGCAAAAAATAACGGCAAGGTTGTTTTTGTTAATGGAGCCCTGGCAGGTGAGCGCGTTCTGGCACGTATTAATGCCGATAAGAAAAGCTACGCAGAGGGCCAATGCATTAAGGTGCTTGAGCCCAGCGCAGCGCGGGTTAAGCCCATGTGCCAGCATTATCATCAATGCGGCGGCTGTAACTTGCAGCATCTTGAGTTGCAGGCCCAGCTGGATGCCAAGCAGCAGGCGGTGGGCGCTCTTTTTGCCAAGTTTACCGGCCAAAGCGAATTACCTTGGCAGGCGCCCATCGAAAGTCAGCCCTGGCATTATCGCCGCAGCGCCCGTATCAGTATTTTCCATGATAAGAATCGCGGCCTGCAGGTGGGCTTTCGCCAGCAAGGTTCCAAGCAGATAGTTAATATCGAACACTGCCCGGTGTTGGAGCAGGGCTTTGATGCGGTCTTTGCATTTTTCCGCGCTCAGATAGAGCAGCATCCGGCGCTGCGCTCAGTATCGCATTTACAGCTGGTGGCCACAGAAGACACCCATTACATAGTAGTACGACATACTAAGGCCATCGTCGACAAGGTGCAGCAACTAGTACAGGATGCCGCCAGCGAGCATGACTGGACCTTGGTTTGGCAGCACAGCGCCGAGCAGGCGCTACCGGCGGCCAGCTATCATATTAAACAAGGTGAACTGTCCTTGCAGTTCGGCCTGGATAACTTTATTCAGGTCAATGCCGAGGTGAACGAGCAGATGCTTAGCCAGGCCATGCAGTGGTTGGCGTTAGGCGCCGACGAGCAGGTGTTGGATTTGTTTTGCGGTGTCGGCAACTTCTCCTTGCTGGCAGCTAAGCAGGCAAAAAGAGTGGTCGGTGTTGAGGGCGTGGCCTCGGCTGTGGACTATGCTCAGTTAAATGCCAAGGCCAATGAATTGGATAATTGTCAGTTTCATTGTTTTGATTTAACCGAGCCCTTGGCGCAGGCGAGTTGGTTTGATAAAAACCTCGATGTGTTGCTGCTTGATCCATCGCGTATGGGCGCCGAGGCCATACTTGCGCAATTACCGCTCAAACAGTTCAAACGCGTCTTGTACGTGTCTTGTGATCCCGTTACTCTGGCAAGAGACAGCAAAACGATACTGGCAGCGGGTTTTTCGCTCAATAAACTGGGAATTATGAACATGTTCCCGCACACAGGTCATATCGAAACAATGGCATTATTTACACGGGGGTAGAGTCCGCCATGGTGGCAACAAGACAGTCGCATCGCACCGATATCGAAAACTTCGACAGCGCCTTAAAGCAGCTGGCGTTAAGTGACGACAAGTATCAGTTGGTCAAAGCGGCCACCGAATACTGCGGTGAGCACCGCAATGCCGACAGCGACCGATTGGCGTTGGAAATGGTGGAAATTCTGGCGCAACTCAACCTTGATGCAACCTCCCTGGCCACCGCCTACCTGACGCCCTATTTTATCGCCAATAAAATCGCTATCAGTGATGTTAGCGAGGCCTTTAATAAGGATGTCGGCCTGTTGCTGACCGGGGTGGAGCAAATGGCCACCATCAGCACCCTGGCTCATGCCTCAAGCGGCCAGGTGCAGGTGGATAAGATCCGCCGCATGCTGCTGGCCATGGTCGAAGATGTGCGTGCCGTAGTGATCAAGCTGGCGCAGCAGGTGTGTTATCTGCGCGAGGTGAAAGATGCCAGCGAAGAAGAGCGGGTCATAGCGGCCAAGGAAACCAGTAATATTTTTGCCCCTTTGGCAAACCGTTTGGGTATTGGCCAGCTGAAATGGGAGCTCGAAGATCTCGCGTTTCGCTATTTGCACCCGCAAACCTATAAACGCATCGCCAAGTTATTAGAAGAAAAGCGTCTCGACCGCGAAGAATATATGCGCGACATGGTCAAGCAGGTGCAAACCAAGCTGGACGAAGTCGGCATTAAGGGCGAGGTCTATGGCCGCCCTAAGCATATCTACAGCATCTATAAGAAGATGAGCAAAAAGAACTATGAGTTCGACCAGCTCTTCGATATTCGCGCCATGCGTATCGTGGTGGATAAAATTCAGGACTGTTACGGCGCCCTTGGTGTGGTGCATACCAGCTGGCGCCATCTGCCTAAAGAATTTGACGATTATGTCGCCACCCCTAAGCCGAACGGTTATCAGTCCATTCATACCGTGGTTTTTGGCCCCGAGGGCAAAACCGTGGAGATTCAAATTCGCACCGCGCAGATGCACGAGGATGCCGAGCTCGGTGTGGCCGCGCACTGGATGTATAAAGAAGGAGCGCTGGGCGGTCGCGACAGCGGTTATGAGCAAAAAATCAGTTGGCTGCAAAAGATTCTGCAATGGCAAGAGGAAGTGGTCGACGGCACAGACCTGGCAGATGAACTGAAAAACCAGGTGGTGGAAGACAGGGTCTATGTCTTTACCCCGCGCGGCGATATTTTTGACTTGCCCTATGGCGCCACGCCGTTGGACTTTG
The DNA here is from genome assembly GCF_002964725.1 of Pseudoalteromonas sp. T1lg76. Classification (NCBI taxonomy): domain Bacteria; kingdom Pseudomonadati; phylum Pseudomonadota; class Gammaproteobacteria; order Alteromonadales; family Pseudoalteromonadaceae; genus Pseudoalteromonas; species Pseudoalteromonas sp. T1lg76. The sequence continues at coordinate 92,851 of NZ_PQCE01000005.1, read as the reverse complement.
CCTACTATATTCACTCCAATGTTGGCCATCGCTGCATTGGTGCCAAGGTATTTGGCAAAATTGTGCCTTTTACCTATCAGTTGCAAACCGGCGATCAGGTGGAAATTCTTACCCAGAAAGAGCCGAATCCGAGCCGCGACTGGGTCAATCCATCCCTTGGCTATATTCGCTCATCACGGGCACGGGCGAAAATCCATCACTGGTTTAAACAGCTCGACAGGGATAAAAACCTGCAGGCTGGTAAAGACATACTCGATAACGAGCTGCAGAAGCTGGATCTTACCTACAAGGATCTCGACCCGGCTATTAAGCGCTTTAACTTCACCAATCTGGATGACCTGCTGGTTGCCATAGGCGCCGCCGATGTGCGTCTAAACCAACTGTTGAACTTTGTGCAAAACAAGGGTGAGCCTGAGCCGCAAATTAAGTTTAAACAGCCCAGTCGCAGCACCAAGGCGGATAAAAACGGCATAGTGGTGGAAGGTGTCGGCTCCCTGATGAGTCATATGGCCGGCTGCTGTGAGCCGGTGCCCGGCGATGCCATTTGTGGTTATATTACTCAGGGCCGGGGCATTGCGGTGCACCGCAGCGACTGTGAGCAATTCGCCACCTTACAGGAGCGCCACCCGGAGCGCATCGTCGAGGTCAGCTGGTCGGCAAAAACCAGCAGCGATTTTGCACTCTCTATTAAGGTAGAAGCCAATGACCGCCAGGGCCTTATTCGTGATATCAGCTCGGTGCTGGCCAATGAAAAGGTCAATGTGCTGAGCATGAATGTGAATACGGTGGACGAGAAACAGCTGGCGATTTTCAATATGAAGATTGCGGTGTCGGATTTAAGCAGTACCAACCGCTTACTGACTAAGCTGATGCAAATTGAAGGCGTGTATGATGCCTCTCGTGTGGGAGCCGGTGGATGAGTCACAACACCATTGCCGAGCTACAGGCCATAATGGCCAAGTTGCGCTGCCCTGAGTCCGGTTGTGACTGGGACTTGGCGCAAACCTTTAAAACCATAGTGCCGCACACCCTGGAAGAGGCCTATGAGGTGGCCGACACCATAGAGCGCGGTGCCTTTGATGAACTCAAGGTGGAACTGGGTGACTTGCTGTTTCAGGTCATCTTTTACAGCCAGCTGGCCAGTGAGCAACAACTATTTGACTTTAATGCCGTGGTTGCCGAGCTCAATAGCAAGTTAAAACAGCGCCACCCTCATATTTTTGCCGATGGCAACCTCCGTGATAATTGGGAAACCCGCAAGCATCAGGAGCGCCAGGCCAAGGGGCAGGCGCATCTGCTCGATGACATTCCCGCCAACCTGCCAGCGCTCAGCGCTGCTAATAAAATTCAAAAGCGTGTTGCCGCCGTAGGCTTTGACTGGCCCAGTGTCGATGGTGCTCTGGACAAGGTCGCCGAAGAAGTGCTTGAGGTGCGCGAGGCCATAGAGCATGACCCAAATAGCGAGCACTGCGCTGAGGAAATTGGCGACCTGCTGTTTGCCACGGTAAATGTTGCCCGCCACCTGGGTCGTGACCCGGAGCAGCTGCTGCGTCAGGCCAACCGCAAGTTTAGCCGACGTTTTAATGGCGTCGAGGAACAACTGGCGGCTCAAGGCCTAAACCTGGAAAACGCCGATCTAGAGCAGATGGAAGCGGCCTGGCAGGCGGTAAAAGAGCACGAGTGAGGGTGCTCCCTCGGGTGCCCAAAAGGGCGCTCTTCGAGATTAATTTTAGCTGGATTGGCCGAGGGGGCTTTGCTATACTATCGCCCCGTCTTGATTCTATAATTTAATCCATTTCCTGATATCTTAGGGTTCGCATGAGTACAAAATTTATCTTCGTTACAGGCGGGGTGGTTTCCTCGTTGGGTAAAGGTATTGCTGCTGCATCATTGGCAGCGATCTTAGAAGCACGTGGCTTAAAAGTCACAATCTTAAAGCTGGATCCTTATATCAACGTTGATCCGGGCACCATGAGCCCAATTCAACACGGTGAAGTGTTCGTTACCGAAGACGGTGCAGAGACGGACCTTGACCTTGGTCACTATGAGCGTTTCATTCGCACCAAGATGACCAGCCGCAACAACTTCACCCAAGGTCGTGTATACGAAGATGTTCTTCGTCGCGAGCGTCGTGGTGAGTACCTGGGTGCAACCATTCAGGTTATCCCGCACATCACTAACGACATTAAACGTCGTGTAGTTGAAGGTGCAGAAGGTCATGATATTGCCATCGTTGAGATCGGCGGTACCGTAGGTGACATCGAGTCACAACCTTTCTTAGAAGCCATTCGTCAGCTTGGTACCGAAATCGGTCGCGAGCGCGCCTTGTTTATGCACCTAACGCTGGTGCCATTCTTAGGCCCTGCGGGCGAAGTGAAAACCAAGCCGACTCAGCACTCTGTAAAAGAGCTGCGTTCTATCGGTATTCAGCCAGACATCCTAGTATGTCGTTCGGCCTGTAAACTACCGGGTAATGAGCGTGCCAAGATTGCCCTGTTCACTAACGTTGAAGAAAAAGCGGTTATCTCGCTACAAGACGTAGACAGCATTTATAAGATCCCGGCGCTGCTTAAGTCGCAGGATCTGGACAACATCATTTGTCGTCGTTTCTACCTGGATTGCCCGGAAGCGGATCTATCCGAGTGGGAACAAGTACTTTACCAAGAGTCGAACCCTACTGGTGAAGTGACTATCGGTATGGTGGGTAAATACATCGAACTACCGGATGCCTATAAGTCGGTTAACGAAGCCCTTAAGCATGCCGGTTTGAAAAACCGTTTAACGGTTAATATCCAGTACGTTGACTCACAAGACATCGAAAGCAAGGGCGTAGACCTGCTGAAAGGTCTTGATGCCATCTTGGTACCGGGCGGCTTCGGCGGTCGTGGTGTAGAAGGCAAGATTATGGCGGCCAAGTATGCCCGTGAAAACAAGGTACCTTACCTGGGTATTTGTTTAGGTATGCAGGTGGCGCTAATCGAATACGCGCGTAACGTAGCCGGTCTTGAAGGCGCTAACTCAACCGAGTTCGATACCAACTCGCCGCATCCTGTAGTGGGCCTTATCACCGAATGGCTTGATAAAGACGGTAACGTAGAAGTACGTGACGAAGCGTCTGATTTAGGCGGCACCATGCGTCTTGGCGCTCAGCTTTGTCATCTGAAAGAAGGTTCAAAGGTACGTGAAGTGTACGGCAATGATCAAATCGTTGAGCGTCACCGTCACCGCTATGAAGTGAACAACAACTATGTTGAGCAGCTTGAGCAAGCGGGTCTTGAGTTCACCGGTCTTTCCGAAGATAAGAAGCTGGTGGAAATCATTGAAAACAAAGATCACCCTTGGTTTATTGCGGCGCAATTCCACCCGGAATTCACCTCAACGCCACGTGATGGTCACCCACTATTTGAAGGTTTCGTGGCGGCTGCACACAGCTTCCAGAAGCAGTCTTCGTAATCGATCGTACTAAGCCGTGCCCATGCACGGCTTTTTCGTTTTTATACCCCTTGCCCAGAGGCGCCAAGAATCGGCCCCGGGGGGAGGGAGTACTAAACCTGGGACAAGAGGAATCATTCGAGATGTCAGAAATTGTTAAAGTGATTGGCCGTGAAGTTATGGACTCACGCGGTAACCCAACTGTTGAAGCCGAAGTATACCTAGCCAGCGGTGCTTGGGGTCGTGCTTGTGCACCTTCTGGTGCTTCAACCGGTACACGTGAAGCGCTTGAGCTACGCGATGGCGACAAGAGCCGTTACCTGGGTAAGGGTGTATTGAAGGCCGTAGGTTATGTAAATAACGAAATCGCCGCCGCCCTTAAAGGCCAAAATGCGCTTGAGCAGCGTGCAATCGATAACATCATGCTTGAGCTTGATGGCACCGAAAACAAAGAAAAGCTAGGCGCAAACGCCATCCTGGCGGTATCGCTAGCAAACGCTAAAGCGGCAGCTCAGGACAAGGGTGTTGAGCTATTCGAACACATCGCCGACATCAATGGTACATCTGGCCAGTATTCAATGCCTGTGCCTATGATGAACATCATCAATGGTGGTGAGCATGCGGATAACAACGTTGATATCCAAGAGTTTATGGTTCAGCCGGTAGGCGCTCCTAGCTTCAGCGAAGCGCTACGCATGGGTGCGGAAATCTTCCACAGCCTGAAAAAAGTACTAAGCGCACGCGGCCTAAACACTGCGGTAGGTGACGAAGGTGGTTTTGCACCTGACCTTAAGTCAAACGAAGAAGCCTTGGAAGTGATCGCCGAAGCCGTTGCTGCTGCCGGTTACGAGCTAAACAAAGACGTAACCCTAGCGCTAGACTGTGCCTCTTCAGAGTTCTACCACGATGGTAAATACGACCTTAAAGGCGAAGGCAAGGTATTCGACTCGGCTGGTTTCGCCGACTTCCTTGCAGACCTAGCGGCACGTTACCCTATCGTTTCAATCGAAGACGGCCTGGACGAAAGCGACTGGGCGGGTTGGAAAATTCTAACCGATAAGATTGGCGACAAGGTACAGCTAGTGGGCGACGATCTATTCGTAACCAACACTAAGATCCTAAAGCGTGGTATCGACGAGAACATTGGTAACTCTATCCTTATCAAGTTCAACCAGATCGGTTCACTGTCTGAGACGCTTGATGCAATCAAGATGGCTAAAGACGCCGGCTTTACTGCGGTTATTTCACACCGTAGTGGCGAAACCGAAGACGCGACAATCGCCGACCTTGCGGTAGGTACTGCTGCTGGCCAGATCAAAACTGGTTCACTATGTCGTTCAGACCGTGTAGCTAAGTACAACCAGCTACTACGTATCGAACAACAACTTGGTGACAAAGCGGTTTATAAAGGCCGTTCTGAAATCAAAGGCCAATAAGCCCAGCTTATTTAGCCAATAAAAAAAACCGCGGTCTTACCGCGGTTTTTTTATGCCTGTTTGGAGCACCCTTATCACCATGTCGTTGTAGGTCGGGCTTTCAGCCCGACAAAGGTGCCACAAGCGATATGTCGTTGTAGGTCGGGGTTCAGCCCGACAAAAGGTGCCACAAGCGAAACGTCGTTGTAGGTCGGGGTTCACCCCGACAAAGGTGTCACAAGCGATATGTCGTTGTAGGTCGGGGTTCACCCCGACAAATTGCACATTCATTGGCATTGTCGGCGCAAAGCACCGACCTACAAATGAATTTAAGGTTGAAACTGTTGGGCGAGGATCTGCCGGGTAAACTGGGTTTTTAAATAAAAGCCCCGTGGCAGGGTCTGAATGCGCTCGCCATTTTTGCCTATGGCGGCGGTCAGGGCTTTGCTGTTGGCGGCCTTGGGGCGCAGTTGTAACACCTCGCCAAAATGGCCATTGACCTGCTCAATCTGCCCCAGAGCTACCATCTCCGTGAGTTCCTCCCAATCCCGCTTCAGCTGGGCGAACTGCTGCGCATTGGGTTGCCATAAAAAGCCACTGCCTATCACTCGTTCCACCACAGGAATATCGCGCTCGGCCAAGATCGGCAGCCATAATACATGACACAACTTTTTATAGACGGTACTTTGCTCGAAACTCAGCCCGGTCACCTGTGTAAGGGGGGCGACGCTGACAAAGGTGGTTTCCAGCGGCGTGCCCTGATAGGAAATGGGCAAGGTTTTTAATTCCACACCAAGGGCGGGAAAGTCCGGTTCCGGCAAAGAGCCAGCGGTAGCCCCAAGCACATATTCCAACAATTGCCCAACCCAGCCCTTTTCTCGCTGCAAATGTTCCGGGGTTTTAAAACCGTATTGCTCGGCAAGCGCCCCTAGGGTCATACCGGCAATGGCATCGACGCGCTGACGTAATTGGGCAAGGTTAGTAGGTGGAGAAATCATGGCTGCTCGATAAGGGCTGTGGAGGCCTGATTGTAACAAAGGCGCGGTGAATTCCTAGTCTTGTTCGGTACAGTGAGCAAGGGTGTTGCTATTTTGAGCAGAAAAAATTGGGTGCTTTTTTGCTCACCTATTTGCTTTGGTTTTATTTGTAACCCATTGATTTTAATTGGTTATTTCATTGCCTATTAAGATTTAATACAATTGGTGTGGTGTTTTAATCCACAAAATACAGATGTATAAACACATTTATCCACAGAATCTGTGGAGAAATACTGTTTTTGGCCTGCTGATTGTGGATTTGTTTTATTTTTATCCGTAGTTATTAAAAGTTATGCACAACATGTGAGTAACTTGGTGTTAATTGCGAATATTATTTGCTGTCAATTGGTGATTGTGGAACAATCGATAAAAATCGACTTACAAAAGAGGCACTAAGGTGATTGATGCCGAAGGTTTTCGTGCCAATGTCGGAATCGTAATCTGCAATAATCAGGGGCAGGTATTTTGGGCCCGCCGTTACGGCCAGCATTCATGGCAATTTCCACAAGGCGGGGTAGATGATGGCGAAACGCCAGAGCAAACCATGTACCGCGAATTGCATGAAGAAGTGGGACTGCTACCAGAAGATGTTGAGGTGATTGCCAGCTCGCGTCATTGGTTGCGTTATAAACTACCGAAACGGTTAATACGCCGCGATTCGAGCCCTGTGTGTATTGGCCAAAAGCAGAAATGGTTCTTGCTGAAACTAAAATGCAAAGACGAAGACGTAAACTTGCTGAAAACCCATCATCCGGAGTTTGATGATTGGCGTTGGGTGAGTTACTGGTATCCTGTGCGCCAGGTCGTGGCCTTTAAACGCGACGTCTACCGCCGGGTAATGAAAGAATTTGCTCCTATTGCGATGCCATTTAATCGCAAGGAATCAGCGCCCCAGGGGCAGTGGCGTAACCGCCGTTAAGGAGAGTTTTCAATATGCTTGCCACCATGCGCGCCATCGTCGAGCAAGTTGCTCAGCAGCCGAGCTTGGAAAGCGCGCTCATGGTGTTTGTCAGCCAGGTCAAAAAGGCGATGAAGACCGAGTGCTGTTCGATCTATTTTGCCGATTACAGCCAGGATAACTTTGTCTTGATGGCCACCGATGGCCTTAACCCCGCCGCCGTGGGTAAGTTTCGCCTTGGCTTTACCGAAGGCCTGGTGGGTCTGGTGGCTCAGCGTGAAGAACCGATCAACCTTGCCTATGCCAAGTCACACCCGCACTTTATAACCTCAGATCTTGTTCAAGAAGAGCAATATAACGCCTTTTTATCCGTGCCCGTGGTGCATCAAAAACGGGTGCTAGGGGTTATTGTGGTGCAGCAGACGGCGGCCAGAGTATTTAGTGAAGACGAAGAATCCTTTTTGATCACCTTGTCGGCGCAATTGGCGCCGCAACTGGCGGTTGCACAGATACAAACCTTGTTGCAGCAGGACGACCTCAGTCATCGCTCGACCATGCTCAAGGGGATCTCCAGCTCCGGCGGTATCGCTCAGGGCCATGCCTATGTGGTGCTGCCTAAAGTCGACTTTTCGTCCGTGGAGCTGCGCAAGGAAGAGGATAAGCTCAAACAAAAGCAACTCTTCTTACAGGCAGTGGCAGCCACCCGTAAGGAGTTCAGCACTCTGGCTGTGTCCATGCAAGGACATCTGCCGAGCGAGGCGGTAGCTGTTTTTGAAGTTTATTTGCAATTGCTCGATGCTCGCAGCCTGGGTCGCGATGTGGAGCTGGAAATTGCCGATGGCTGGTGTGCCAAAAGCGCCTTAAAGCTGGTTATAGAGCGATTGGTGCAGCAATTTAACGCCATGCAGGACCCTTATATTAAAGAGCGGGCCGTCGATGTAAAAGACATTGGCCTGCGGGTGCTGTTTCATCTGCTCAATACCGAAAAGGCCACCAAGCCTTATCCGGAAAATACCATTTTAGTGGCCCATACCCTGACTCCGGCCATGTTAGCGCAGGTGCCCAAGGAGCGCTTAAAAGGGGTGGTCAGTGTTCATGGCGCCGCCAACTCCCATGCCTCGATTTTGACGCGCGCCCTTAATATCCCCACGGTGTGGGGCATTAACGATATTCCGCTGTTACAGTTCGACAATAAAGAGCTGATCATCGATGCCTATGCCGGGCGGGTGTATCTTAGCCCCAGCGAGGCGCTGAAAAAAGAATATGCGCAAATTCAGCACCGCGACGCCAAGTTACACGACCAGTTTGAGTCGGAATACCATCTGCCTTCGACCACTCTGGATGGCAAGGCCATCGACCTGATGCTCAATGCCGGTCTGGATCTACAAACCGAGCTCGACAGCGCCCGTTATTGCGACGGCGTGGGTCTGTATCGCACCGAATCCTGGTTTATGCAAAAAGGCACCTTTCCCTCCCAGCATGAACAAGAGCAATGGTATCGCCAGGTGCTCAACAGTTATCATCCGGCCCCGGTCACCATGCGCACCTTGGATATAGGCGGTGATAAGGCGCTTGACTACTTTGATATTCAGGAAGAAAACCCTTTTCTGGGATGGCGCGGTATTCGCGTGAGCCTAGATCATCCCGAGTTGTTTCTCGATCAGCTTAAGGCCATGATCAAGGCCAATTCCGGCCTGGGTAACCTGCGTATTCTCTTGCCCATGGTTAGCGAAGTAGGGGAGGTCGATGAGTCTTTAGCCCTGCTTGAGCGCGCTTATTATGAGCTGCAACAGGACTTCCCACACGAATTCAGCTATATCGACAAGCCCCTGATTGGGGTGATGATCGAAGTGCCATCGAGCATGTACTTGCTGCATGAGTTTGCCGCCAAAATGGACTTTTGTTCCGTCGGCTCCAACGACCTGACTCAATATCTGCTGGCGGTGGACAGAGCAAATTCCCGCGTCGCCAATCTCTTCGATTGTTACCACCCGGCGGTTCTGCGCGCCTTAAACGGTATTGCCGAGCAATGTCAGGCTGCCAACTTTCCCTTTAGTTTGTGTGGCGAGCTGGCCGGTGAGCCGGAAGGAGCCATTTTGTTGATAGCCATGGGCTTTGACAGCTTAAGTATGAACTTTAGCGCCCTGCATAAGGTGAAGTGGGTTATCCGCCGCGTTGGCCTTAAGAAGTGTAAGCAATTACTGGCACAATGTTTAAGCGCCGCCCATGCCAAACAGGTGCACCGTTTAGTGCGGGATTTCATGCTTGAACAGGGCCTAGGGCAATTGTTATATCGACAAAAAGACGATGATGGCAAGCAATGAAATCCTCTTTATAACCTGATATATTCATCATATAAGAAAACAGAATAAGTAAAATACATGGCAGATCTTATTTGGCTTTTTATCTTGTGCATGGCGTTAGGAAGTGTGGTGGGTTTTCTCGCCGGTCTGTTAGGCATAGGTGGCGGCCTGCTTATTGTACCCGCGCTCAGTGCGCTGCTGGTGCATTTTAATGTCACCGATGTTGAACATGTATTGGTAATAGCCATTGCCACCTCACTGGCCTCTATTTTATTTACCTCAACGTCTTCAGCTCTGGCCCATCATCGCAACCAAAATGTGCCGTGGGAAGTGGCGCCAGCGGTACTGTTTGGTGTGTCTACCGGCGCCCTGATCAGCGGCTTTATGGCCAGCTATATACCCCAGCAGGGACTGAAAGCAATTTTCGCCGTGGCGGTCATATTTATCGCTATGCGGATGATCTATTCCAGCCATAGGGCGACCAGCACCCGACCCATGCCATCCGATGTGGTGATCTTGGGTTCAACCTCGGTTCTCGGCGCACTGTCCGGGTTGATTGGCATTGGCGGTGGCGCGCTTCTCGTACCCTTGCTTAACTACTTTTCCGTAGACATGAAAAAGGCCATTGGCTGCGCCGCGGTCAGTGGTATTGCCATTGCGCTGTTTGGCTGCTTGGGTTACATTGCCTCCGGGTGGCAGGTGCAGGACATCGGCGATGGTTTTGTTGGCTTTGTTTATGTTCCCGCGCTGGCCGGCATAGTTGCTACGTCCTGGTTTACGGCCCCCTTTGGTGCGCGCGCTACGCATTATTTACCCGTTTCACATATTAAAAAAATCTTCGCCTTACTGCTGGTGATCATCGCCTTACGTATGGTGTTTAGCTAGGCAAAAATAAAATTATGGCTTTAGAATTTCCACAAATTGACCCGGTGATTTTCGAAGTAGGGCCGCTGGCCGTACGCTGGTATGGCTTGATGTACTTAGTTGGCTTTGTTCTGGCCATGTGGCTGGCAAATCGTCAGGCCGCCAAACCCGGCTCGGGATGGACCAAAGAAGAAGTCAGCGACCTGTTATTTTACGGCATGCTAGGGGTGATCCTCGGTGGTCGTTTGGGTTACGTATTCTTTTATCAATTCTCTTATTTCCTGGAAAACCCGCTTTATCTATTCCGTATTGACCAAGGCGGCATGTCCTTCCATGGCGGCACGCTTGGGGTAATTGCGGCCATATTCTGGTTTGCTAAATCGCGCGGTAAATCGTTTTTTACCGTTGGCGACTTTGTGGCGCCTCTGGTGCCGCTTGGCCTGCTGGCTGGACGCATAGGTAACTTTATTAATGGCGAGTTGTGGGGACGTACATCAGATGTACCATGGGCCATGGTGTTCCCAACCGGCGGGCCGGACGCGCGTCACCCGTCGCAATTATATGAAGCATTTTTCGAAGGCCTGGTGCTCTTCCTTATTTTGCAGTGGTTTATTAAAAAGCCGCGCCCGGCGGGCAGTGTCTCAGGGCTATTCTTACTCGGTTACGGTACCTTCCGTTTTGCCATTGAATACTTCCGCGAGCCGGACGCCCACTTAGGCTTATTAGGCGGCATTATGTCTATGGGGCAGATTTTATCCCTGCCAATGATTATTATCGGTGGTGCGTTTATCTATTGGGCGTACAGCAAAGCGGATAACGCCGCGGCATCGGCAGCGAAGAAATAAGGAAGCAAAGATGAAACAGTATCTAGACTTATGCCGTCGCATCGTCGACACCGGCACCTGGGTGGAAAATGAGCGTACCGGGATCCGTTGTTTGACCGTGATTAATGCGGACTTGGAATACAATGTTGCTGCCAACGAATTTCCACTGATCACCACTCGTAAGAGCTTTTTTAAGGCGGCCATCGCCGAGTTGCTTGGCTATTTGCGCGGCTATGACAGTGCCGCCCAGTTTCGCGATATCGGCTGTAATACCTGGAATGCGAATGCCAACGAAAACCAGGCCTGGTTGAACAACCCCCATCGTCGCGGTGAAGACGATATGGGCCGTGTTTATGGCGTGCAGGGGCGCAGCTGGCAAAAGCCGGACGGCACGCATCTGGACCAGTTAAAGAAGGTGGTTGATAACCTCAGTCGTGGTGTTGATGACCGCGGTGAGATCATCACTTTTTATAATCCCGGCGAGTTTGAACTGGGTTGTTTGCGTCCTTGCATGCACACTCACACCTTCTCGCTGTTGGGTGACACCTTGCACCTGACCAGCTACCAGCGCTCATGCGATGTGCCCTTGGGTCTAAACTTCAACCAGATCCAGGTTTTTACCCTGCTGGCCTTGGTGGCGCAGATCACAGGTCATAAGCCGGGTATGGCGTATCACAAAATCGTTAATGCCCATATTTATGAAAATCAGCTTGAGCTGATGCGTGACGTACAGCTAAAGCGTGAGCCTTTCCCTTCGCCGCAACTGCACATCAACCCAAAGATCAAATCCCTGGAAGATTTGGAAACCTGGGTGAGCACGGATGACTTTGAGATCTCCGGTTATCAGCATCATGAGGCTATTCGCTATCCGTTTGCCGTATAACTAGTCTCCTGCATTGCACTGCAATTAGGAATTTTTAGATCGGGATTTTGCATAAAATCCCTTAGCGAAAATGCTAAGGATGAAAGCTGGATGTCTGGTTTTATCTGTAATCGCGTTAATCTGAAGCGACCGGCGTACTATTAAAGAGCGCGTGTGGTGCATGAGAAACTGGGGCTAGGGATAGCCAGTTAAGTCCAATTAATAGGCTTGATTATCAAACACCTAGCTTTATAATCAAGCCCTAGGTCATAGACCTTGGATAGGCCCCTTAGTTAAATGGATATAACAACCCCCTCCTAAGGGGTAGTTGCAGGTTCGATTCCTGCAGGGGCCGCCATTAAAATCAATAAGTTAAAAATAAAATAGGTTAAAACTCTAAGTCTGTGTAGCAATTGTGTAGCAGTGTATCCAATGTTCACATAAATAGGGGATTGCTATTACGTATGGAAATATGACTTGGACAATCAAAATACTAATTCATATTAAGCAAGTGTCCTATTTGAGCCACTGATATACCCTTCCATCATTAATTAATGTTTGTTTGATTTTGGCTTTGTCTTTTCGATTGGCACGACTGTAGATTGAGCGAAGCTCTTGTTCAAAACTATCTTCGTTAAATCCACGTTTAATTGCTTTTTGATACCACTCATGTCCTTGAGTAATATTTCCTGAGAGCATTTTACATGCGCCAATTAAGGTGCATGGGCGATAGTCTTGTTGAGTCAGTTCATGGGCTTGAGTGCCCAATTTGACTGCTTCATCAAACATTCCTAGATCTCGCTTTGCTCCACCACTCGTAGTGAGTAATGCAGACTTGAGATTCTTGTTACCATTGGCAAAGTTAAAGGGGTAATTTATGTTAACCAAACCAGCCGCTATTTTTGGTTCTCCAGCTTTTCTGTAATCAGCAATAGCATTCACGAGATTCCAAGGCTTCTTCGTATCTTCCCATTTACGCTTTGCTAGTTCAGCTCGATTTAGGTAGTACAACTCACTTACTTTTTGATTATCAAAACCATTGCTAATCAACCAGAGATAGTCGCTATCAGAAATTGTTTTCCCGTTGGTCAATGCCTTGAAGACTGTGGCAGCTTTGGAGCGCCTTCGTATTTTAACTACGTCTATTAACGGGAAATCAATATAGTCTTTGTCGTACTTGGCTTTTCGTTCTTTAGATTCTTTTTCACGCTTGGCTTTTAGTTCCTTAAACATCTTTTCTGAAGATTTACGCCTAGCTTCCATTTTCTCATCCCTCAGCTCTTTAGGAGTTTTACTTCCTACTGAGACGTACTTTGAGAGCAGGGATTTAATTTCTTCACAGTTTCCAGCTAACTCACCACTGTTTGTCGCTATTCTTTTTTTTGCTGCGAGCTTTATGGGCATTAACTTCCAAAGCAATGAGTCAGGCGATTTAGGTTCGGAGTCGAGGATCAACATCAAAGCTTCTGTATATTCATCACCCATTATTTTCGAGATGTCGCTGATCTCATTTAGTAGATGTTCTTGATCACTAGAGGTGTCTGTGCTCTTTTCCGCTAATTCTAACCAGCCGTAGTGAAGCGGGTATTGTGAACGAGAAATAAACTTTTAACTTTGCTGATTGACATGTGAACTAATTCCTTGAGCGGCTAATGAACTGCCTTTGTTCATATGATTTATTATAAATTGGCAATAAAAAAGAGCAACAGCATCATGTTCTTAGCTATCTATAAGTTATGCGTAATCAGCTTCCCAAGTGGTTAAATGACTTCTATGATTATTGGGTTATGATCGATCAATCCAAATAAATTAGCCAATCACATTAACCGCAGCCGCTTTATGCTCAGGCGCTAAATGTGCAAACCTCAGCGTCATATCTAAGTCACTATGTTCTAACAGCTCGCGTACATTGCTTAAGTCCACAGATGCCTGATCTTCCCTTAAACAACTAGACACCTTTTTTTACGTTGATTTTGGGTGTAAAAAAAGGTGTTTTTTTCCTTAAAAATAAGTTGTTAATTGGTCCCTAAGAGCCATTTTAGGCTGTTTTTAGGTGCTGCAGGGGCCGCCATCTTATTGGGCCGCGAAGTAAGCGGCCAAATCGTCACTGCCACCTATATGCTCACCACCAATAAAGACTTGCGGTACGGTTTCACGACCTGTGATAGCCTTTAAGCTGGTAAGCGACACAATGTTACCCAGGGTGATCTCTTCAAACGCCAGACCCTTCTCTGTCAGCAGATTCTTTGCCTTGGTACAAAAGGGGCAGCCGGGTTTACTGAACAGGCTGACCGGTTGAGGTTTTACCTGTTGCGGGTTAATGTACTCCAGCATGGTATCGGCGTCGGACACCTCAAAGGGGTCGCCGGGCACATCCGCTTCGATAAACATTTTCTCAATCACGCCATCTTTAACCAGCATGGAATAACGCCAGCTGCGCTTGCCAAAACCAAGGTCATTCTTATCTACCAACAAGCCCATGCCATCGGTAAATTTGCCGTTGCCATCGGGCAGCAGGGTAATATTGCCGGCCTCCTGGTGCTGCGCCCAGGCATTCATAACAAAGGTGTCATTTACCGAAACACAGACTATGTCATCGACACCATTTTGTTTAAACACCGCGGCTAATTCGTTATAGCGGGGCAGATGGGTGGACGAACAGGTTGGCGTAAAGGCACCGGGCAGGGCGAAAACGATCACGGTTTTACCGGCAAAAATATCTGCGCTGGTGCGTTTTTGCCACTGGTCATTCTCACGAATGGCAAAGGTGACATCGGGTACACGTAGGCCTGTGCTGTTTTTAAATTGGCTCATTAGTTTTAGTCCTTCTCTAAATCAATGAGCCTAGTTTGCCAAAGTAAGTTTAATCATTAAAATGCTTTAAACTGATTGAGGTAATCGTTTTTTTGAATTGAATTGGTAGCGCCTGCACTCGCCCCGACACGTGCATTTTCATGTTTATTTGCTGCTATTTAAGGTGAATCCTGTGTGCCATCCAGGGTTATTTCTAAGGTGATTTTGGCTGCAGTATTGGTGCGCTTGAGGCAGTGATTTCCAGCGCTGAGACCAGGTTAAATAAAGGGGTAAATGGACCCGACATATTCCCCCTTGCTAGAGATCAAAGTTTTACCTGCAATTTTTCGCATTAGCTTAGCATTATGGTAGACTAACGCCCAATTTTAAGCATTGAGAATCCCTGTTTGTGCTACACGTTGACGCAGTCACTTGTATAAAGCAAGAGCGATGTTTGTTCGAAGACCTGAGTTTTACCCTAAAGTCGGGCGAGATCATGCAGTTAGAAGGTCCTAACGGTGCCGGAAAAACCTCGCTATTACGTATTTTAGCGGGCTTCGCCGAGCCTATGCAGGGGCAAGTAAAGTTTAATCAGCAGTGTATTGGTCGTAATTATGACGAGTACGCCGAGAATGTGCTGTTTATCGGCCATAAAACCGGCGTCAACACTGCGCTTAATGCCTTAGAAAATTGTCATTTTTGGCTCAATACCCATGGTCTTGAAAGCGGCTTAGATCTCTACGAGGTACTTGCTGACCTGGGTCTGGTTGGTCTTGAAGATGTGCCGGTGCGCCAGCTTTCTGCCGGGCAGCAGCGCCGCGTAGCCCTGGCGCGTTTATGGTTAAATCGTGCGCCCTTGTGGTTATTGGATGAGCCCTTCACCGCGGTGGATAAAAAGGGTGTGCAATTGCTGCAACAGCGTTTTGCCGAGCATCTCGCCTCGGGCGGTGCTATTTTGCTGACCAGCCACCAAGACCTTACCGCGCACTTTGATAAGCTCATCAAGTTGCAGCTGGAGTATCGCATTTGATAGCACAGAACCATTCATACTGGCGCGTGTGGGCCAGCGTATATAAAAAAGATGTTCGTTTGGCGTTTCGCCAGCGCAGCGACATTATCAATCCGTTATTGTTCTTTTTAATCGTTATCACCCTGTTCCCGCTGGGCATTGGCCCTGAGCCTAATTTATTGGCGCGCATGGCGCCTGGAATTATCTGGGTAGCGGCCCTGTTGGCGACCATGTTGGGCTTGGACAAGATGTTTCGTGATGACTACCTGGACGGTACCTTGGAGCAGCTGATGCTGTCGCCTTTTCCGCTGTCATTGAGCGTCTCGGCTAAGGTGGCCGCGCACTGGACGGTAACCGGCTTGCCCATGGTTATTCTAGCGCCGTTGTTTGCGCTTTTGATGAATTTACAATCGCAGGCTCTAAGCGCCATGATGCTGACCCTGCTAATTGGCACGCCGCTGCTGAGCTTGATTGGTGCCATCGGCGCCGGGCTCACCGTGGGCCTGCAAAAGGGTGGGGTACTGCTTAGTTTATTGGTCCTGCCGCTCTATATACCCGTATTAATTTTCGCGACCTCCGCCATAGATACCGCCAGCATGTCCCTGGCTTATGGCGGCCAGCTTGCGATTCTAGGTGCATTTTTAGCCGTGGCTATCGTGCTTGCGCCTATTGCCGTTTCATCAGCATTGAAAGTGAGTATTAACTAATGTGGAAGTGGTTACATCCCTACGCTAAGGCCGAAAGGGCCTATCAGTTGTGTAACACCCTGCTGCCCTATTTTGCCGTGATCGCCGTGCTTGGCATCCTGGTGGGTTGGGTATGGGGGCTGGCCTTTGCGCCTGCGGACTACCAACAAAAAGACAGCTATCGCATCATCTTTATTCATGTGCCGTCGGCCATCTGGTCTATGGGCGCCTATTCGTCCATGGCTATTGCTGGCTTAGTGGCCCTGGTGTGGCAAATTCGCAATGCCCAGCTGGCGGTGATTGCCATTGCTCCTGTGGGTGCGGCCATGACTGTGATTGCTTTATTGACCGGTGCTGCCTGGGGTAAACCCATGTGGGGTGCCTGGTGGGTATGGGATGCCCGTTTAACCTCAGAGTTGATTTTGTTGTTTTTATACCTGGGTGTGATTTCTCTTTATCATGCCTTTGAGGACAAGCGCGCCGGGGGTAAGGCGGCGTCTATTCTTGCCCTGGTTGGCGTAGTAAATCTGCCGATTATCCATTTCTCGGTGGAGTGGTGGAACACCCTGCACCAAGGTGCAACCATCACCAAGTTTGATACCTCGGCCATAGACTCAAGCATGTTCTGGCCCTTGATGATCAATATCCTTGGCTTTGCCGGTTTCTTGGGGGCGGTGACGCTAATTCGCCTGAAAACAGAAATCCTAAAAAGCGAGCAACATCGCCCCTGGGTTAAAGCTCTGGCGGGAGGCAAATAAGATGCAGTTTGAGAGTCTTTCAGAATTTTTTGCCATGGGTGGCTACGCCTTTTACGTGTGGTTATCCTTCGGCAGCTGTGCGTTAATTCTTATCGCCCTGGTGGTTAGCTCTATCCAGGAAAAGCGTAAGTTATTACAACAGGTATCGGCACAGAGTGCTCGTGAGCAACGTATTGAAAAAGCTAAGCTGGCTAAGCAGCAGGAGTCGCAATCATGAACCCAAGACGTAAAAAACGCCTATTAACTATTATCGCTTTGTTATTCGGCCTATCTAGCGCCGTGGGCCTGACTTTGTACGCGCTGCAAGAGAATATTAATTTATTCTATACTCCGAGCGAGCTTATCAACGGCAAGGGCCCAGAGCTTGAAAAACCAAGCGTGGGACAAAAGCTGCGTATCGGCGGCATGGTAGTACCAGGTACGGTTAAACGCGATGATAACTCTTTATTCGTTGAGTTTAAGTTGATCGATTCCGGCCCCATGGTAACCATTCGCTATAAAGGCATTTTGCCGGATCTGTTCCGTGAGGGGCAGGGCATAGTGGCTCAGGGTACCCTGATTGAAAGCGATGTGATCGAGGCATTCGAAGTGCTGGCTAAGCACGATGAAGAATATATGCCTGAGGAAGTCGCCGAAGCGGTGAAGGGCATTAAGCACCACAAACCTACTTATAATAACAACGGCAACTAAGTTATGATCCCAGAGCTCGGTTATTTTTCATTAACCTTGGCAATGGTGCTTTGTGTGCTGTTGTTTATTTTTCCCATGTGGGGCGCGCACACAGGCAATTTACGCCTGATGCGTGCGGCACCGTCCTTGGCGGTGGGTCAGTTTATCTTTGTGCTGCTTTCTTTTGCTGCACTGATTTACGCCAGTCTTACCGATGACTTCACAGTGGCCTATGTGGCCCATCACTCAAGTAGTACCTTGCCTTGGTATTACAAGATCACCTCGACCTGGGGCGGTCATGAAGGGGCCATTCTGCTGTGGTTGGTAATGCAGGCAGGTTGGACGGCGGCGGTGGCGCTGATGTCCAAGTCCCTGCCTTGGCCATTGCGTGCCCGCGTGCTTGGCGTGCTGGGCTTTTTGGCCGTGGGTTTTATGCTTTACACCCTGTTGATGTCGAGTCCATTTGACCGCCTGTTGCCTTATTATCCGGTGGAAGGACGAGACCTTAACCCGCTGTTGCAAGACCCGGGCATGATCATTCACCCGCCACTTTTGTATATGGGCTATGTGGGGCTGTCAGTTTCCTTTGCCTTTGCTATTGCGGCACTTCTCACCGGTCAGCTGGATAACCTTTGGGCCAAGTGGTCGCGCCCTTGGACCATGGCGGCCTGGGGCTTTTTAACCCTGGGTATTACCATCGGCAGTTGGTGGGCCTATGCGGAACTTGGCTGGGGTGGCTGGTGGTTCTGGGATCCGGTAGAAAATGCCTCCCTGATGCCTTGGCTGGTAGCCACGGCACTGCTGCATTCATTAGCGGTGACGGAAAAGCGCGGTATCTTTAAATCATGGACAGTGCTTTTGGCCATTGCCGCCTTCTCACTGAGTCTATTGGGCACCTTTATCGTGCGTTCGGGCATTATTGTCTCGGTTCACGCCTTTGCCTCGGATCCGGATCGCGGCATGTTTATCCTTGCCTTCCTGGCCATAGTCGTGGGTGGCGGGTTAACGCTTTATGCCCTGCGCGCCGGTCATGTATCGAGTGAGGGTCGCTATAGCCTGTTCTCTCGCGAGGTGGCGCTGTGGCTGAATAATATTCTGCTGGTGGTGGCGACGCTTATCGTTCTACTGGGTACGCTCTTGCCTATGATCCATAAGGAGCTGGGTCTGGGCTCGATTTCCATCGGTGAACCCTTCTTCAATCAGATGTTTACCTATTTGATCGTGCCCTTTGCCTTATTGCTGGGTGCAGCGCCGCTGCTACGTTGGAAGCAAAACAAACTGAAGCAAGTGGCGGGTAAATATGGGTTAGGCGTAGTGATTGCCCTGGTGCTGACCGCCGCCTGGTTGTTCAGTAGCTTTGCCAAGGTCAGTGCTTTAACCTTTATGGCCACCGCATTGGCGCTGTGGATCATGGTGATGAGCGCTCAGGATCTGCTCCAGAAAACCGCGCAGGCGCAATCAATCAAGCGCTTAGGTTTAAGCTATTGGGCCATGCAATTGGGTCATATCGGCCTGGCGCTGGTGATTATGTCTGTGGCCCTGACTTCGGCTTATTCAACCGAGCGTGATGTACGTGTTGTGCCCGGCGAGCAGGTGGCCTTAGGTGGTTATGATTTCCGTTTCGATGGCGTTAAAGCCATTCGCGGACCAAACTACACCGGCCATGCCGGAGTGGTGACCGTATTTAAAGAAGGTGAGCTGGAAACCGTATTGCACGCGGAAAAGCGTCGCTACGATATCGGCATGCAGTTCATGACCGAAGCCGCGGTAGATGCTGGCCTGAGCCGAGATCTTTATCTAGCACTGGGCGAGCAGCTCACCGGTGGCGCCTGGTCATTGCGCATTTACCATAAACCCTTTGTACGGGTGATGTGGTTGGGCGGTATCTTGATTGCTTTGGCAGGCTTTATCGTCCTCTTTGATCGCCGTTATCGTCGTCGTAACCCCAAGGAGGCACAGGCATGAATAAAAAGTGGTTCGTATTAACGCCACTGGCGGTATTTATACTGCTGTGCGCGTTCCTGTTAAAGGGTTTGTTTTCCGACCCACGTGAGCTGCAAAGTGGCCGAGTAAATCAGGCACTGCCAGCCTTTGATTTGCCGGATCTGATGGAGCCGCAAAAGCGTTGGACCAATGCCGATATGGACGGTCAAACCTATTTGATCAACGTCTGGGGCACCTGGTGTCCAACCTGCTTGGCGGAGCTGGGTTACTTAACCGAGCTGCGCGAGCGCGGCGTGACCATAGTGGGTTTGTACTACGAGCAGGGTTACGACCCGGATTTCGGCGACCGCTTTGATTTGAATGCCTTGCAACAGGAAGTGCGGGATATGCTGGCCCGCGCCGGCGACCCTTATCAATTCAATATGCTTGATTTAGACCGCCAGTTTATTTTGGACTTAGGGGTCTCAGGTGCGCCGGAGACCTTCCTGGTCAATGGTGAAGGCAAGGTGCTGGTGCATCACACAGGTGATGTTAACGAGCGAGTGTGGCGTGCCAAGTTTGCGCCGCTACTGGGAGAATAACATGCGTTTTGTGTTTGTATTATTGGCCTTGGTATTTGCCGTTTCCGCTGCCGCGGTGGAAGAAAAGTACGACTTTGCTAACGACGAGCAGGCGGCCTTGTTTGCCGAGCTGACCAAGGAGCTGCGTTGCCCCAAGTGTCAAAACCAGAATATTGCCGACTCAGATGCCGTGGTGGCCAAGGATCTTCGCGATAAGGTGGAGCAACTGGTTAAAGAAGGGCAGAGCAAGGATCAGGTTATTGATTACATGATCGATCGTTACGGTTACTTTGTGCATTATCAGCCGCCTGTTACCCCTGCTACTATTTTGCTGTGGATTCTGCCTGGTCTGATCGTGGTGGGTGGTTTTGCCTTTATTATTCTGCGCCAGAAAAAGGCGGCGCAAAAAGCAAGTTGGTCTGAGACCGATGAGCAACAACTGCAAAAGTTGATCACGCGCTATAAGCGCAAGGAGTCTGCGTAATGTTGTCATTATGGGGGGCCTTTGCGGCCTTAGCCTTCGCCGCCTTGATATTTGTGTGCTGGCCTTTTTTCCGTCGCTTTGAAAGCGATGCAAACCCAAGCGTTAATGCTGAGCGCATCGATATCTTTGAGCAGCGCCAGCAGGAGTTGGCAGATGATTTAGCGCTTGGGCGTATTTCGCAAACAAGTTTTAATGAGTCGCTACTGGAACTTAAAAGACGCCTGTTGAATGATCTGGCGCCGGAGCAACAGCTGCAAAGCCGCGGTAATAACCGAATTTTGGCATTGACCGGTGCTTCATTTTTGGTGCTGCTTAGCGCAGTGTTCTATTATTTCACCGGTAGTCAGGCACAGCTACAGGCGTGGGAACAGGCCATGGTGGAGCTGCCAGAACTGGGTGAGCGCGCGGTGATGGGCAAGGGCGAGCCTCTTGATGCCAATGAGCGTCAGGCCTTGTTGCTTGGTTTGCGTACCCGCCTGGCTAAGGACGGTGATGATGCAGTGGCCTGGCTGATGCTGGGTCGTGTGGCCATGACCTTAAACGATTATGAAATGGCGATGCAGGCGTTCGACAAGGTTTTGGCCATGGACCCTGAAAATATCAGTGCCAAGGTCAGCTATGCTCAGTCGCTGCTGATCAAAGGTGATGATATGGCGATGAATCAGGCGGCCAAGCTGTTGTCGCAGGTGCTGCAGGTGCAGCCACAGAATATCGATGCCATTTCCATGCTGGCCTTGATAGCCTACGAGCGTAAGGATTGGGCCGAAGCCAAAAGCGCCTTTGAGTTGATCTTGT
Source organism: Pseudoalteromonas sp. T1lg76 (assembly GCF_002964725.1). Taxonomy (NCBI): domain Bacteria; kingdom Pseudomonadati; phylum Pseudomonadota; class Gammaproteobacteria; order Alteromonadales; family Pseudoalteromonadaceae; genus Pseudoalteromonas; species Pseudoalteromonas sp. T1lg76. The sequence continues at coordinate 71,518 of NZ_PQCE01000005.1, read as the reverse complement.
TGACCATGAATGAGCAAGACTCCCGTTATGCCATGGTCAGTGAACGCATTAAAGAAATTGATGCGCGTCTGGCGCAAGCGCAAAACAGCGAACCGACGCATAAGGTGCAGGTACAGGTGACTCTGGCCGATGACATAGCCGATCGTATTCCTCTTAATGCGGTGCTATTTGTGTTTGCCAAGGCCGCAGAAGGGCCTGCTATGCCATTGGCGGTTAAGCGCTTTGAGCAATTCTCTTTGCCCATGACAGTCACTCTGAGTGAGGCAGATGCCATGATGGCGCAATTGAGTTTGCAACAATTTGAGCAAATTCAAGTGATTGCCCGTATCTCAAAGGATGGTGACGTGGCCGTTGAACTGGGTGAGTTGGAAGGTAAATCTCAGCCCTTTAACCGCCATCAGCAACCCAGTGTCGATGTGACCATAGATACCTTGATTCAGTAGGATAGACGATGCTTAAAAAGACTCTAATAACCTTATCGGCACTGCTGCTAAGCGCCTGTGCTCAGGTGCCGGCGGAGAAGGAAGACCCGCGCGACCCGCTGCAAAGTGTTAACCGCCCTATTTATGACTTTAATATGGATGTCCTCGACGCCTATATTTTACGTCCTGTGGCGGTCGGTTATGTGGAAGTGACACCGGCGCCAGTGCGTCGCTCGATCGCCAATTTTACCGACAATATAGGTGCGCCCACGGATGCCATTAACGCTGCGTTGCAAGGCAAGGCGGATCGCACCGGTATCGCCATGGCGCGTTTTTTGGTTAATACCACGGTCGGCATTGGTGGTTTGTTCGATATTGCCAGCAGTCTTGGCCTAGAGTATGTGGATGAAGACTTCGGTCAGACCCTGGGTGTTTGGGGCATAGGTGATGGTGCCTATTTGATGTTGCCGGGTATGGGCCCGAGCACGGCCCGCAACCTCACAGGCGATGTGGTGGATAACTTTGTGTTGCCGGAAATCGCCCTGAGTACGCCGGAAACCATCCTGGTATTTGTGTTGAAAGTGGTAGAAACCCGTGCCTCCTTGATCCCTCAAGAGAGTCTGTTGAATGAGTCACTGGACCCTTATACTTTTGTGAAAGACGTTTATTATCAGCGTCAGCTGTATGAGCTGCACGATGGTAATCCGCCGCTGGTCGAAGAGCCGGAAGCGGAAGAATACGACGATGACTTCCTAGAGAATCTCTAAAAATCAGCAATAAAAAAGCCTGCATTTAGCAGGCTTTTTTATTGCTTAACTTTTTATTGAAAAATAAAGGCTTACATAATTGCCTTCATTTGCTCCTGAGCCCATAGAATGGCCTCATGGTAAGCATCGGGCACGCGTTTGGCATCAAGCTTCATCTTATCTATGGTGGCATTGGCTTCTTGCCACTGGGCATGCTCGTATTGTTCAACCAGGGCCAGGTAATCGCCCAATTCCCCCTTGCCGTGGAGCAGCGCCTCCTTGATATCGTCAGCCAGAGGTAAGCGCTCTACTACCTCATTCATGCTTAGATCTAAGATGGCATCAAGCAGCGACATTATGGCCGTTAAAAAGGCGCGCTCCGAGTCGATTTGCTCCGCATGCTGCTTTGCCAATATCTCGGCAAAACGAGCGCGTGTTAAAGACAGGCGTATAAGCTCGGCGGGTTTATCCGATGAGAGTTGGGCGGTATACAAGAGGGAGAGAAACTTTTTGATTTCCTTGTCACCCAGTACCACTAAGGCTTGATTAATACTGGTGATTTCCGTACGACGTTTAAACATGGCCGAGTTGGAATAGCGCAGCAATTTGTAGCTAAGGTTGACGTCGCGCTCGAACACCGCAGTGATCTTGGCCAAATCCAACTCTGTGTTCAAGGTTTGATAAAGCAGCTCAGCCAAAGTTAATTCAGAAGGCGGCAGCGCCTTGCTTTGCACTATTTCCGGTTTAGAGAAGAAAAAGCCTTGGAATAAGCTAAAACCAAGATCCATGGCATGTTGATATTGCTCATGGGTTTCAACCTTCTCCGCCAGCAGTTTAATATGAGGGAAGGGCTTAACGGTTTCAATCACTTCCTCAATTTGCTCCACAGGGGTTTGCAAATAGTCGATTTTTATAATGTCGATATAGGGGTAAAAGTGACGCCATTCATTTTGATGCTTGTAGTCATCGAGTGCCAGGGTATAACCGCGCTCTTTCAAATCCTTGATCAGAGCCAGCAGGCGCTGGCTCGGTTGCACCGTTTCGAGGATTTCCACGACGATTTCGTCGCTGCCCATGGTGGTGGCATAGCCCTTGGCCAAGGTTTCCAGGGAGAAATTAATATAGGCGGGCTTGTTGCCGGTTAACTCTTCAAGACCAAAAGTAAACTGACTGCCTTCGATAAGCCGTGAGGTGGCTTGGTCGTCATTGATCTGGGGGAAAACGTTATCAAGACCATCGCGAAACAGGAGCTCATAGCCTACCAGGGATTTGTCTCTATCGAGAATAGGTTGTCGCGCAGCGTAGAAATTCATTTATTACATCCATACCGGTTGCTGATCAGTCAGGGCCCAGTCCATTACAGAGCTATTGTATTTCTAACAATATATGAGAAATTGAAATGGCTTTCACCCAGTACTATATACTTTTGTTACCCCAGAAAAGTACTTTTTACGTTTAAACAACATACTTACTTTTGTTATCGCAATTATGGCGACAAACGCACTAATTGGAGTTGCCCCCGCTCGCCATGCTATAGTATGCGACTCGGTCTTGGTTTATGGCCGAATAAGACAATAACAAATAGCTTTGAGCCAGTGGCCAAGGCACGCACTATTTAGCGCTAAAGTTGGAGGCTAGTTTGGAATTAGGTACGATAATATCACTCGCCCTTTATTTTATTGCCATGCTTGGCATAGGCTTGTACGCCTATAAACAATCGACGGATGATGTGTCGGGCTATATGCTCGGTGGTCGAAATCTGTCGCCAAGTGTTGCCGCCCTGTCCGCCGGGGCTTCAGATATGAGTGGTTGGTTACTTATGGGCTTGCCTGGAGCCATGTATTTATTTGGCTTGAGCAAGGTATGGATAGCCATAGGCCTGGTACTGGGTGCCTGGGCTAACTACTTCCTGGTTGCACCGCGTTTGCGTGTGTACACAGAAAGAGCAAATGACGCCATTACCATCCCGGATTACTTTGCCAATCGCTTCGCCGATAACAAAAATATTCTTCGCGTTATTTCCGCCATCGTCATCATAGTTTTCTTTACCCTTTATACCTCATCCGGCGTGGTTGCCGGTGGTAAGCTGTTTGAGAACTCCTTTGGTATGAGTTATGAAACCGGCTTGTATGTGACTACCGGTGTGGTGGTGCTGTACACCTTGTTCGGTGGTTTCCTGGCAGTGAGCCTGACGGACTTCGTGCAAGGCTGTATCATGTTTGTGTCCTTACTGGCGGTACCGCTAGTCACTTATACCATGCTGGATCAGCCGGTGTTCGAAACGCTAGGCAACGCCAGTTATGACTTGCTGTTGTCCTCGCCCAAAGACAGCGAAGTGCATGCACTGAATATGATGGACTGGTTTGCCGGTGGTTCAACCATTGCCATTATTTCAGCCATGGCCTGGGGCCTGGGTTATTTTGGTCAGCCGCATATTATTGTGCGTTTTATGTCGGTACGCTCGGTGAAGGTAATGCCTACTATGCGTCGTATCGGTATGTCCTGGATGACGCTCTCCGCCATAGGTGCGGTGTTAACCGGTTTATTCGGTGCCGCCTATATGCTGGAAAACCAAATGCCTATCGATGATAAGGAAACCATATTCCTGGTGCTTGCCGAGCTGCTGTTCCATCCCTTGATTGCTGGCTTCTTACTGGCGGCGATTTTGGCGGCCATTATGAGTACCATTTCATCTCAGTTGTTGGTGTGCTCAAGCTCGCTGACCGAGGACTTCTACCGCATCTATGTGCGTCGTGAGGCGTCACAGAAAGAGTTGGTGTTGATAGGTCGTATCAGCGTAGTGCTGGTTGCCCTGTGTGCCATTTATCTTGCCTATGACCGCGACAGCTCTATTTTGGATCTGGTAAGTAATGCCTGGGCTGGCTTTGGTGCTGCCTTCGGTCCTTTGGTCTTGTTTAGCCTGTACTGGAAACGCATGAACCTGCAAGGTGCGATTGCCGGTATGGTGGTGGGTGCCGCCACGGTATTGTTCTGGATTTATGCGCCAATCAGCATTAACGGTCAGAGCCTGAGCAGCCTTATTTACGAGATTGTCCCTGGCTTTATCTTCTCTTGTATAGCCATTTTTGTGGTGTCGCTGACAACCAAAGAGCCAAGCGAAGAGTTGGTGGCTACCTTTGAGGAAGTAGAGGCTTCGCTGAAAGCGGAGCTAAAATAAGCCTAGGCTTATCGCTTGCTTAGAGACACAAAAAAGCCACCCTTAGTTCGCTAAGGGTGGCTTTTTGCTATCCGGGGAAGTGCCGCTTTATAGCCATTGCAGCGATTGGTTTATGCGACTTTGATATTCATCTATAGGCGCCTGTGCGGCGGCTACCAAGATGGCATCCCCCTTGGGAAAGTGGGAAATCCGTCCGGCAAAACGCTGATCGGAAAAATAGTCATCGCCCAGGTATTGGTTATTGGTCGGGACGATAAATACCGTCATGGGGCCAAACTGAGAATTAAATACCAGATGCAGACTTTTTTGCCCCTTAAAGCGGCAAAAACGAGCAAAGGTCACTTCACCGGGCAGGGCGCTTAATTGGCCACCTAGCTCGGCAAGGCGGGCATTGACCGTGGCCATATCCAGGCGGTCTTGGGCCTCCAGTGAGTCGATTTCGTGGTACACATGGGCCAGAGCATGCTCGCCTATGCTCAGGGTCGGGCTATTAAGCTGATACAGGGCAAAGGTAAACACCAGGGCGACACTTGCAACCAGCGCCAGATACCAGGGACGATTAGGGGAGCGTTTTAGGGGTTGGGTATTCGCGCTCGTATCATCGCTCATGCTTTGCCTAAAAATAATCTTATCGACCAGGTTTTCCGGCACCGACACATTCATGGCTTGGTGCAGCTCCTTATCAAAGCTTTTGAGTTCATTGACCAAACTCATGCGCTCAGGGTTTTGCTGTGCGTACTCAAGCAGCTCTTTGTCTTTATTCTGCGGCTGAGCTAAAAGGCGCCGGCGAAATTCGAGTTCATCCATTGGGGGCCTCATTAAATTTGTCAGGGTTACGAGTTAATGCGTCTTTTAGCTGGTTGCGAGCCCGATATAAGCGCGTCATTACCGTGTTCTTGTTGAGATTAAGGATGTCGGCAATTTCCTCGCCACTGCATCCGGCCATCACCTGCAATATCAAGGGCTCCCTGTATTCGTCTGGTAAGGCCATGATATGTCGCTGCAGCACGGTGAGCTCCATATCATCATCGAGGGCGGTATTGCGCTCATCGACTAATGTGTCTTGCTCGACATCGCTGTAATCAAACTGTTTACGTTCAAAGCGGCGGGCGTTTTCACGGCGCAATATGGTTAGCAGCCACGACTTAGCCGCGCCCTGATCCTGCAAGGAATCCAACGATCGCCACGCTCTTAAAAATGTTTCTTGGACCAGGTCTTCCGCCACAGTGGCATCCTTGCTTAACCAAAAGGCAAAACGATAGAGCTCTTTGTGGTAGACCTGCACCAGCGCTTCATAGCGCTTTTGTTTATCTGCCATGCCCATAAAGACCTGTAATGACGAAAAATTATTTCGTAAAAGGGGAAATTTTTGCACCTGGCTTGCGACGCAGCGCAAACCAGGCGAAAAAGGTTTTAATACAAGGAGTCTAGCTCAGCCTGTGGTTTATGGCTTGGGCGCGGGGTATAGGCTGCAGCCTTGGCGATAGCACTGTAGTCAACCTCGGTTGTACTTGGGCTGTACAGGGACTGGCGCAACTTGGCAAATTCCTGCACCGCATCCTGTGACCACAGAGCAAGCCAAGCATCTATGTTGCCATAATGGGACTTGGCGTAGGCGTCTATGGCCTGATAAAGGGCCTTACCATCATTCTTACCGCGGCGTCCTGGATTGATTGCACACTTGCCTGTGCAATAGGAGCTGTTTCCTGGCTTGGAGCTATAGTTTGTGCCTTGCTGCGCTTGTGACTAAACCACCAGAGCAGCAGAGTCACCAGCCAAAGAAAATAGCCGGGTAAGGCCAGCCACCAGGGCAGTGAACCGGGTTGCTCTTGAGCTGCACTGGTATTTTCGTTCGCACTCACATCGATATCCGGTGTGGTGGTTTGCTCAGTTTGTGGCGGCTCATTTGCGGCGACTTTAGTGCCATCGGCAGCGACTACGGTAATTTGTTGCTCGGGGACACTGGCCACCTGCTCACGCCCAGTCACGGTATTAAACCAGTTAATTGAAATTGCCGGCAGTGTATAGGTGCCCGGTTTTTGAGGCACATAGGCGATGGAGGTTTTGGTCTGGGCGATAATGCGGCCATTGCGAACCACATGAGTGCGCTCGGATTGATCTGCATAGCTGCGCACCGCCTCTATGTCGGTGCTGGTTAGATCCGGTAATTGCTCCTTGGTAACATTGAGCGCGGTGAGCGTGAGCGTCCGAGTGATGGGCGTGCCAACCTTTACCTCTTGCTCCAGACCTTGCCATTGCTCGCTTAAATCTACCAACTCGCTGGGCAGCCAGGCGCCGCTGTACTGTGCCGGGGTGGGCTTAATATCCACTAACTGATCCTTACCGCGGGCGCTGATGGCCACTGGTCGGTAGTTTACACGGACTTTACCTTCGAATACCGGTGCTTGCAGCTCAAAGGTGCCGCTTTTTTGCGGTTGGATCAGATACTCGCGCTGGATCACCCGATAGCGGCGGCCATCAATCACTTCCTGGCTTTCGCTGTCGCGGCCCAACTGAGCCACATTCGCGTCACCCATTGCTGGGGCTGACATGGCCGCATCAATAAGGTCGACGCCAACATAAAGTTTGACGGTATAAATAGCCGCCTGTTGCACATACAAGGAGGCCGGCGTCAGCTCGGTTTTAATAAAGGCGTTATTGTCATCGCTCTGTGCATCCTTATTGGCGACCACGTTAAGGGTAAAGGGCGTGGAGCTGATGCCCTGGATTTCGAAAGCCGGGATCTCATATTGGCCCGGATCACGGGCCATCAATTCCACCCGCCAGCTGGTTTTACGGCTGATCACACCATTGATGATCTGGGTGTTGGTACTGCGATAGGTAGGGCCGACCACAAAGTCTTGCAACAGGACCTGGGTGTCTGGTTGGCTGTCTGTTATGGCGTCATCGGCGTTCAGGGTCAACATAAAGTATTCACCGGCGGACACAGGGTTTTTATCGACGCTGGCTTCAAGCTGCGACAAGGCCAAGGTCGGCAGGCTTAAGCAAATAAAGCAAATATATAAAAAACTTCTTACCATGACTTCTCTACTCCTTGTGGTAAGCGGCGGCGATGACTTTGGCGTTGCTGAGCTTCTAATTGCATCTTGTTGCGCAGTAGGATTTCCGGGTTGTCGGGGATTTTCCGTAGCAGTTGATTGAGCTGTTGCGCTTTTTCGCGCTCTTCTGGGCTAAGTGCGGCACTGGCCATGGCAGCCTGTTGCTCAGCATCCTGCTCTCCCTTTTCGGCGCCAGGCTCTTGTTCGTTCAACGCTTGCTGCTGTAATTTGCCTTCTTGCTCTTGTGAGCTATCGGCTTCGGGCGATTCCTTAGGCGATGCTGCGGCATTATTTTTTTGCTTGGCATCTTGCTCGTTAGATTGCTCGCTCGAAGATTCATCCGCTTCTTGTTGCTCGTTTTGCTCTGATTGCTCTCCGGCTTGGGCGCTGTTTTGCGGGCGGTTGCGCTCATTGCTGTTACGCTCGTTTTGCGTGCTGCTGCCACCATTTTGTTGCTCGGAGTCGTCTTGTTGTTGCGACTCACCTTGTTGCTCACCGCTTTGCTGCTGGCCGTCACCTTGTTGTTGGCCATCTTGCTGCTGTTGTTGCGAGTCCTGGTCTTGGGAGCCTTGCTCCTGCCCCGAATCACCTTGTTGATTTTGTTGCTGCTCTTGCTGCTTTTTCAACTGCTCCAGGGTCGCCTTATTGGCCTTGGCGGCCTCCAGGTTTGGGTCTTTCTCCAAAGCCTGCTGATAGCGCTCCAGGGCCGCATCAATATCACCCAGCTGCGCCAGGGCATTACCTTGGTTATACAGGCCGGTGGCCGAGTTATCCTTGTTAAAATCCGCCAAGGCACCTTGGTAATCCTGCTGCTGGTATTTGGCGGCGCCACTGAGCAAAGGATTTTGCGCCTGTGCCGCCTGTTCATAGGCCTTATCATGATAGGCATTCAGGGCGTTTTGCTCGGCATTATTAAACCAGGACTGGCCGCTGGCGGCATAGGCCGGGCTCCATATTTGCGGTATCAGCACTAAGGCGGCGCCCAGCATAATGGCGCGGCGTTGCAGTTGCCATAGCAGCAAGGGCAGAACCAATAACGCCAGATAGATGCCGGCGTCGATTCGCCACAGGGTTTGCTGGTTTTGTGCCTGTTGCGTCATTTTTTCGCCTTTGGAAACCGCCAATACGCCAAGGTTTTCACTGCTTGGCTGATAACGGATCAGTTTACCGCTTCCCAATCTCGCCAGCCGCTGCAGGCGCTCAAAGTTAGTTTTAGGAATGACGATTTGTCCCTGATTGTCTTTTAAGAAGCCGCCATCAGGCAGGCTGATGGGAGCACCTTGCTTACTGCCGATGGCATAGATATGCAAACGGTAATCATTGTTGCTGAGCCAAGAGCGGATATCGTCTTCTTCTTCTCTATCTATGCCGTCGCTGATAAGAATTATGTCCCCTTGCGGGTAGTCGGCCTGCCCCAGCAGCTCCTGTGCCAGGGTCAAGGCCGCCATCACATTACTGCCTTGCTCCGGCATAATATCCGGGCTTAGGCTGGGGATAAGATTGGTCAGGGTTTGACTGTCCGAGGTCAGCGGCGAAATGGTAAAAGCATCGCCGGCATAGGCGATAAGCGCCGTTTCACCTTCTTTAAACAGCTCCACCATATCCAGGGCTTTAAAGCGGGCCTGTTGCAGTCGGTTGGGGCTGATATCCGTGCTAAACATGGAGCGGGACATGTCCATCACCATAACACGTGCCATTTTCGCCTCATACACAGGCAGCTCTTGCTTGCTAAAGCTGGGGCCGGCTATGGCTACCACCATAAGTGCCAGCAGCAGAGCGTTGAGCAGGCCATTGTTTTGTCGTTGCTCAGCGCCTTCTTGCATCACTTGTGCCGCCAAATGGGGGGCGATCAGGGGCTGTTGCTGTTGCTCGCCCTTATCGGCAATCAGACGCCAGATCAGATAGAAGCCCGGCAGTAGCAGTAACCATAATAGTTGCGGTCGTAAGAAAATAAATTCGGTCATAATTGCTCTCCTGCAACACGTTGTAGGGCAGATGCAAAGCGGTGCCAAACCGTGGCTAACAAGAGTATTAAGAAACTCAATAATAAGGGAAGGTAGAAGAGTGCTTCTTCCGGGCGCACCGTTTGCTCTTCTTTTGCTAACGGCTCCAGGGCGTCCAGCTCTCGGTAAATATTGGCCAGACTACGGGTGTTGGTGGCACGAAAATAACGGCCGCCGGTTTCCTTGGCCAGATGAGTGAGTAGGCGCTCATCCAAGGACGCACCACCACCCATGGAAAACAAACCACCACCAAAGTTACCGTCGGATCCGACGCCTATGGTGTACACCTTCACTTGTGCATCCTTCGCCAGTATCAAGGCTTCCTCCGGGGTAAGGTTGCCGGCGGTGTTTTGGCCGTCTGTGAGCAGGATCACCACCTTATTGGATGCGGATTTATCATTAAAGCGTTTAACCGCTAAACCCAGGGCATCGCCGATGGCGGTGGCGCGACCCACCAGGCCTATTTGCGCTTCTTTAAGCATTTGCGCCACTGTATCCAGATCCCGGGTCAGGGGGGTTTGTAAAAAGGCGGTATCGGCAAAAAGAATAAGGCCGAGCTGATCGCCCTGACGCTCACTAATAAAGTCGCTAAGCACGCTTTTAACCACACTTAAGCGGTCTACATAGCGCCCTTGATAGGCCATATCCTGCTCGCGCATGGAGCCGGACAAATCCACCGCCAGCATAATATCTCGCCCTTCATTGGCTAAAGTGATGGGCTCGCCACGATACACGGGGTTAGCTAAGGCGCTTACCAGGGCCAACCAGGCCAGAGCCAGCAGCCAATGCGGCCAGCTTTTGTTGGCGGTGGTCTGGGTTTTTGCCTTAGCCTGATAAGCCAGGGAGTCGATACGCAGCAACAGGCTGCTGTGCGTTTTTTTGCTATTTTGCACCCAGGCCAGTAACCAGGGCAGGGGTACAAGGATAAACAGCCAGGGCCAGGAAAACTCAAACATCCAAAGTCTCCTTGGTTTTAAACTGCACTAGGGCCTGCTTTAGTTTCTGCGCCAGCTCATGTTGCGCGCTTCTCCCTTGATATAGGGCATTAAGTTCATCGGCGTTAAAGCTCAGGCCGCTCAACTGAGACAGGGTTAAGGCCCATTGCTGGCCACTCAGGGCACTGACCTTGGCGCCGTAATAATGCTTGCACAGGCGCTTTAGCAGTTGATGTAAGCCCAGTGCCGTTTCCTGCTCTGCCAATTGCAGGGCGTGGCGTTTGGCGCGCAAGTGTTGCTGTTGGCGACGATAAACCAGTACGGCGGCTATAACCAAGAGTATCAGCAGGGCGCCTAAGAGCCACCAGGCCGGACCCGGTGGCCAACTGGAAACCTCAGTGGGAACTATGACATCGGCCAATGGTAATGTGGGGGCTGACTGCATTTACAAACTCCCTTCATAAAACTGTTGTTCCAGCGCCTTGGCGGCAGTGATTTCTACCAAGGAATGGCAATATCGGGCCAACTTCTGCTGGCGCAAAGCGCCGAGTTGCTGTGCCTGCTGGTTAAAGCGGCGGCGAAAGCCGGCGTCGTGCAGGGGCAGGCTAAATTGCCCCTGATGACTGCGCACATTCACCGCTTCTGGATAGTGTGGCAGGTGCTGCTCAAAGGGATCGCTGATCACGCAGGCGACCACTTCACAATGGCGAGCCAGGCGCTGCAGTTCACGCTCAATGGCCGGGCTGTCACCCTGTTGCAATACCGCAAAGTCACTGAGCAGATAGACGGTGCAGCCGGGCTTGGCCAGCTGGTTTAAGCGCTGTAACTGGGCCAGTAAACCTGTGTTGGCGGGGCCACCCTTGGCGGGGGCACCATTGGCGGGGGCATTGGCAGAGCCATTACTACCGGCGCTATCAATAAGGTTCTGTTGTTGTTTATGGCTGTCGAGCAGGCCGTGAAACACCCTTAATACCGCTTTATCTCGGCTTTGTGGGCGAAACTCATGATGTTGTTGGTCATTGAAAACCAGGGCGCCGAGTTTGTCGCCCCGGGCACAGGCAGACCAGGCGATAAGGGCTGCAAGGTGCGCCGCCTGTACAGATTTAAATAACAACTGAGAGCCAAACTGCATGCTGGCACTAAAGTCCACCAACATTAGCACCGGGCGTTCCTTTTCTTCCTGAAACAGCTTGGTATGAGCCTCGCCGGTACGGGCGGTGACACGCCAGTCGATGCTGCGCACATCATCGCCGCTTTGATAATGGCGTACTTCGGCAAATTCCATGCCTCGGCCCTTATGCGGCGCCAAATACTGGCCACTATGGGGGCTGCGAATGCGTTTACGCACCGCTAAGTCCAGCAATTGGGTTTTACTCTTGTAATAAGTGAGCTCTTTTAAAGCCAGGCTATGGCCGTTGCTATGTAACTGCTGTAGCCATTGCTGCACACTCAGTGCTGACTTCCACTTAGCCATTAAGGCACTGCCACGCGCTCTAAGATGCGCGTTAACACCTGATCTTTACTGATCCCCTCGGCCTGGGCTTCGTAGCTGAGGATGATGCGGTGGCGCAGCACATTATGAAAGACCGCCTGAATATCTTCCGGGCTAACAAAGTCGCGGCCATTCAACCAGGCATGGGCACGCGCCGTCCGGTCCAGCGCTATGGTGGCCCTTGGGCTGGCGCCGTATTCAATCCAGTTGGCCAGCTCATCATCAAAGCGCAAACCATCGCGGGTAGCTATGACCAGCTGCACCAGATATTGTTCTAGCGGCTCGGCCAAATGCAGTGCCAATACCTGTTGGCGGGCATCAAACAAATCGGCCTGAGATATAGGCTCGATAGTAAGCTGCTCACCGGCCAGGGCTTCACCACGAGTCAGACGTAAAATCGCCAGCTCAGCTTCGGCATCCGGGTAATCGATATTGAGGTGCAGTAAAAAGCGGTCAAGTTGGGCTTCTGGCAGCGGGTAGGTGCCTTCTTGCTCCAGCGGGTTCTGTGTCGCCATCACCATAAACAGCTGCTCCAGTGGGTAGGTGTTTTTGCCCACTGTGATTTGGCGCTCGGCCATGGCCTCCAGCAGGGCCGACTGCACCTTGGCCGGGGCGCGGTTTATTTCGTCCGCCAGCACCAGGTTGTGGAACAGCGGGCCCGGCTCAAACACAAACTCGCTGGTTTGTTGGCGATAAATATCCGTGCCGGTGACATCCGACGGCAATAAATCTGGAGTAAACTGAATGCGTTGAAAACTGCCCTCAAGGCCTTTGGCCAGGGCGTTTACCGCGCGGGTTTTGGCCAGTCCGGGAGGGCCCTCAACGAGCAGGTGACCGTCCGCCAATACGGCAATAAGTAGGGACTGAGTGAGCTGGTGTTGACCGATGATTTGGGTATCTAAATAGGTTTTTAATTGTGCAAACTTAGAAACTGCCATAAGTGTACTTGTCCTTGCCGGCATATTTAAATGCAGTGAAAAATAGGGCGCGTGTCATAATTTGGTTACGCCTAACAACGCCTGTTAGGCATTGCTACAGCCAAATAGTTCGATCGATTTTACTTACAATTGTTCAGTTTTAAAGTCTTGTTTTTTATTTTAATTGCTTCAAGTTGTTAACTATTGTTGTAGCTGGGTGGTAAATTTTGACAAGCCTATTGGCAATGCGTCCAGGGTTGTTTTAGAATCGAGGAAATATAACAGGTCAGACCTGTCAACAGGAGAAGCATTTATATGTCTGGGCAAACAAAACTAACAACACGAAACGGGGAGCGCATCGCCATTGTCAGCGGCCTGCGTACACCTTTTGCAAAGCAAGCGACCGCTTTTCATCATGTACCCGCATTGGATTTAGGCAAGCTGGTGGTTAACGAGATGCTTGAGCGTCTTGATTTCGACCGCAAGGAAATCGACCAGCTGGTGTTTGGTCAGGTGGTACAAATGCCAGAAGCGCCAAATATTGCTCGTGAAATTGTGCTCGGAACCGGCATGCCGGTGAATATCGATGCCTATTCGGTCTCCCGTGCCTGTGCAACCAGCTTCCAGGCCATCGCCAATGTTGCCGAGTCGATTATGGCCGGCCACACACAGGTAGGTATTGCCGGTGGTGCCGACTCATCCTCTGTTTTGCCCATTGGTGTAAGCAAAAAACTGGCGGGCAGTCTGGTCGATTTAAATAAAGCGCGCACCTTCTCGCAGCGCCTAAAGATTTTCTCAAAGCTGGGTCTAAAAGATTTACTGCCGGTGCCGCCAGCTGTGGCCGAATACTCCACCGGCTTGTCCATGGGGCAAACCGCCGAGCAGATGGCTAAAACCCATAATATCAGCCGCGCCGATCAGGATGCCTTGGCGCATCGCTCACACACCTTGGCAGGTCAAGCCTGGGCCGAGGGTAAGCTGGCGCAGGAGGTAATGACCGCTCATGTGCCGCCTTATAAGTCCTTTATTGAGCAGGATAACAATATCCGCGCTAACTCAGAGCTGGCCAGTTACGCCAAGTTAAAGCCGGTGTTCGACCGTAAATACGGCAGCGTTACCGCCGCCAATGCGACGCCATTAACCGATGGTGCCGCGGCGGTACTATTGATGAATGAAAGCAAAGCCAAGGCCATGGGTTATGAAATCCTGGGCTATATCCGTAGCTATGCCTTTACCGCCATCGGCGTGCATGAGGACATGCTAATGGGCCCGGCGCATTCAACGCCTGTGGCCCTTGATCGTGCCGGTATTACCCTGGGCGACCTTGACCTGATTGAAATGCATGAGGCCTTTGCGGCGCAAACCCTGGCCAATATGAAGATGTTTGCCTCGGATAAGTTTGCCAAGGAGCAGCTTGGCCGCGACAAGGCCATTGGTGAAATCAATATGGATAAATTCAATGTTAACGGTGGCTCACTGGCTTATGGTCACCCCTTCGCCGCCACAGGTGCGCGTTTGATCACTCAAAGTATTCATGAACTTAATCGTCGCGGTGGTGGTTTAGCATTAACCACGGCCTGTGCCGCTGGCGGCCTGGGTGCTGCCTTTGTATTGGAGAGCGCATAATGACTGAATCAGTATTTACATTCGAGCTCAATGATGAGCGCGTGGGTATCGTCACCATAGATGTGCCCGGCGAGAAGATGAACACATTACGCGCCAGTTTTGCCGAGCAGTTGCAGGATGTGATCACCACAGCCAACGAAAATAACGTTAAAGGCCTGGTATTTATCAGCGCCAAGCCAGATAACTTTATTGCCGGTGCCGACATCAACATGTTGGATGAGGCCAATACCCGCGAAGAAGCGCTGGCTCTGTCGACTACTTGTCATGATGCCTTTTTTGATTTAGCTAAATTGCCTTATCCCACGGTGGCCGCCATTCACGGCGCTGCTTTAGGTGGCGGTTTAGAGTTTGCTTTAGCCTGTGATTACCGTGTATGTAGCGACAGCGACATCACCAAAATGGGTCTGCCAGAAGTTCAGCTAGGTCTTTTACCAGGCGGCGGAGGTACTCAGCGCCTGCCTAAGCTGGTGGGTATTCAGAAGGCTCTGGAATGGATGCTAACCGGCAAGCAGGTACGTGCCAAGCAGGCGAAAAAAGCCGGTCTGGTGAATGATTGCGTGCCGCACTCGATTTTGTTGGATGTGGCGGTGCAGTTTGCCCAAAAAGGCAAAGCGAAAGCGGCGAAACCTCAGCTCGATAAAATGTCGGCGCTGCTGGAGTCTAACCCCTTTGGCCGCAACCTGATCTTCAAAAAAGCTGCCGAAAATGTGGCCAAGAAAACTGGCGGCCATTACCCGGCGCCTGAGCTTATTATCAAGGCGGTGCGTGCCAGTGTTGAGCTGGACCAACTCAAGGCTTATAAGACCGAGGCCGAAGGCTTTGCTGATCTGGTTATGAGCGATGTCTCTAAAAAGCTGCGCGGTATCTTCTTTGCCACCACGGAAATGAAAAAAGAGTGGCGCGCCGATAACGCCCCAAGCACCGACAAGGTTGCGGTGTTGGGTGGCGGCCTGATGGGCGCGGGTATTACTCATGTCAGCGCCATTAAGGCGGGTGTGCGCACCCGAGTAAAAGACGTGGCGCAGCAAGGCATCGCCGGTGCCATGAACTACAGCTACAAAATTCTTGAGAAAAAGCGTAAGCGTCGAATCTTGTCTCTGGCCGAGTTGCAAGAGCAGATGAACCGCATTACCGGCACCACGGATTACAGCGGTTTAAAGCATGTGGACATGGTGATCGAAGCGGTATTTGAAGACCTTTCTTTGAAGCAGGCCATGGTTGCCGATGTTGAGCAATACGCCCAAGAGCACACCATTTTTGCCAGCAACACCAGCTCATTGCCGATAGCGCAAATTGCCGCACAGGCGCAGCGTCCGGAAAATGTCATTGGTTTACACTACTTCTCGCCGGTAGAAAAAATGCCGCTGGTGGAAATTATTCCCCACGAGAAAACCAGTGAGCAAACCATAGCCCGCACCGTGAGCTTTGCCCGCAAGCAAGGTAAAACGCCAATTGTGGTTAAAGACAAGGCTGGTTTCTTTGTAAACCGTATTCTTGCTCCTTATGTGAACGAGGCGGCAAACCTGTTACTCGCCGGTGAGCCTGTGGAGAAAATCGACCAGGCCCTGGTGGAGTTTGGTTTCCCGGTTGGTCCCTTGGCGCTGCTCGATGAAGTAGGAATTGATATCGGCTCTAAGATTGCCCCTATCCTTGAGGCCGAGCTGGGCGAGCGTTTTAAGGCACCCGAGGTGTTTAATCGCCTAATTGACGATAAGCGTTTAGGTCGCAAGTCGGGCCGAGGCTTCTACGATTACAGCAAGAAACAGAAGAAGGTAGACGAGTCGGTTTACGAATTCCTGGGTGTAACCCTAAGCCCGAAACTAAACAAGGAAGAGATTGCCCAGCGCTGTGTTATGCAGATGCTTAACGAAGCGGCTCGTTGTTTGGAAGAAGGCATCGTCAGCAATGCCCGCGATGGCGACATAGGTGCCATCTTTGGCATTGGCTTCCCGCCGTTCTTAGGTGGTCCATTTAGCTATATGGATAAACTGGGCGCCGCCAATGTGTGCTCAACCCTGGCAACCTATGCGCAGTTTAATGATAGCTTCACTCCGGCGGCGGCCTTACTGGCTATGGCCGAGCAGGGCGGAAGTTATTACCCGCAGGAGCAGGCGGCTGCCGAGGCTACAAGCAAGGTTGAAGCTGAGAACAAGGCAGAGGCTAGCGACAAAGCCGACGCTGAAAGTAACGACGAGTCCGAAGCAGTTGATACTGAAGAGCTGGCCGAGGACGTCGCCAAGGACGTCGTCGAGGACGTTGCCAAGGACGCTACCGATGACGTTGCCGATGACGTTGCCGATGACGTTGCCGATGACGCTGCGGAGCAAGACAAGGAACAGGCTCGCAGCTAATCTCCTCCTAAGTACATGATTGAAAAGCGCAGCAATATGCTGCGCTTTTTTGTACTCAGGCTTTTGGGCGCGTATCGGATTCTAGATGAAATAAAATCAACTGAAAAAGTTTACTTACTAACCAATGACCTAGCTAGGAATTCTAGAAACAGGGTGGGGTGTATGGTTAATTAAGCAGCAGCTTTGTGTTAAAGTCGCCGCCCGAGAATGAGGGGGGATTATGATTTTATTGTTAAGCGTCGTGTTTGCCAGTTTATTATTTGTTGTTGCTACCGCCAAAGGCATGCCAGCCAAGCGCTGGGCTCTACTCGGCGGATTATGTGGCCCCTTCGCCCTGGCGCTGTTTAATGTGCATTACCGCCGCGCCTTGATGCGCACCATAGCCCATTGTGGGATTATTTGGCGACCCTGATATTTCTTTGTGCTGGAAAGGATGCCGCCGAGCATCCTTTTTTGTGTAAGTGAGTTGCAACTCATCGGCAACGGTTTTCTTAGTTGGGTGTCGTCGTCACCGCGACAAGATCCAGCAGTTTGGACAAACTACCTAGTTTTAGCAATTCACCCAAAAGCAGATTAGTTTCCTGCTTTACCCGCTTCGAGTATTGGCAGACCTGCCTCGGTGGGGATGTATATGCGCTCGCCATTGCCTTCTTGCAGGCCTTTAATCCAGACATAACGCAGGTAAGCTTCATTCCCTTTTAGAGACTCGCCTATGATTCTGTTTGCCTCTGCGGCTGCCTTTGCTCTTTCGATGTCTGCTTGACCCTCGGCTTTTGCTTGAACAATTTTGGCTTCACCTTCGGCTTGGGCTAACGTGACCCGCGCCTTTGCTTGCATGAGCGCTGCTTGCTCCCTGGCCTTGGCCTCTTCAATGAGGATTTGTTTGCTCCATTCCGCCTCTTTTAATGCGGCAATACCATTCATTTCTAATTTATATACTTTGTATTTAGGCCAAGCCCATAAGGCCAGTATGATTAAGATCACAAAGAATAAAACCGTGGCCACCAGACCACCAAAAGCGATTGCATTTCTATTTGGATGCACAATTTTTCCTTTTTTTATAATAGGTTATTATTCAGTCCTTGAAGTTAGCTTACCTTGTCGGCTGTGCTAAAACCAGCATGGGTAGCGAGCTGGCACAATCTAAGGGCTGAAGACAGTGAATACTTTCTTAACTGGTGTGATTAGGCTTTGGTTTGATACTGGTGGCACAGCATTAAAATGCCCACTGAGATAGAGACCGAGCCCAGATAGGTCAACGCCATGACAACATAGCTTTTATAGAGCATAGCTTTAGCGAGTATGTCGTTATCCATCCTTGCGATTGCCACCGAGGCAAGCGTGTCGAGCGGCAGCAACCCTATTAGGATGGTTCCAATGCTAAGAAAAAAGATGGCTCCCTTGCCAAAGGTTCTGTGTAGTTTCACGCTTGCAATAATGGCCAAAATAATGGGACTAATGGCAGCCAAGAGTGTAAACAATGCAAAGGTAATAAATGTCGATTCTTCTTCCATGAGGTAACTCCTTCCTTAGAGATATAACATCCGCATGATGGGCAGATTCAGCTTGGCTAAAATTAGCGCCAGCCTAGTTTTACTTGTCCTGCTTTAACAACTTGTTAGTTTGAATTTCAATGTAATCAATAGGCTTATTTGCAGCAACAATGACTGCCACAATAAATGCAGGTATAAACTGATATAACCATTCGGCTATATTTTGAGCAAAAAGAAATGCAATTGATGCACTAGTTAATGCTGTAATAGCAACACAAGTTAAAGCTTGTAATTTATATGCCCAACTAACATGACCAGAAGAGAACTCTTTTCTAGATGCAAACCTAATTGCAAGTGCATAGATAATTAGAAAGAAGTATAAAAATACAAATGCACCCATGATTTCCTTTTCAAACTAAAGTTGATTATCGCGGCCTTTTAAGCCAGTTAACTTTGCGTGCCCTTCACTAACGGAAGCAATCTATCGCGACGTTGGATAAAGAAGTCATAACCAGCATCGTCTTCTTTGGACAGCTCTAAGGCCATATTAACCTGTTGCAGTGAGTCCTTATATTGTCCGTTGCGCTCATAGGCAAAGGCCAGTCCGTTATATGCATCGGCGGACTCAGGGTGCAATTCGATATTAAACTTGAATAGCTTTATTGCCGTTGTAAAGTCATCTTCAAAGACAAAGTGGTAACCCAGTTCTCTTATTACCTGTTCCGGCGGCGCTATCTGTTCGCCGTATTGCTGTGAAAGGCGAGCGTAGTAGTCGGTAATAGAGTCCAGCTCGCCGGTGAATGCTTGTACCGGCATGGCCCTGGGCATAAATAAATGATGGTACGCATTGAATATGCCGGCGCTGGATGTCAGTGCGTGCGCTACGTTATCGAAGGCGTTGGTGACCAGGGTCAGATTCTTGGGTTTATTGGCTATCATAAACTGATGCAAGTCATCATACACAGCGCGCATATCGCCACCTTCTTCACCTATGTTCATATACACATAGCTATTAAGCGTTTTTGCTTTGGCAATGAACTCCTTGGTACTCTTTGCCGACGCGCCATGGTTCCACCACACCGCAGGGCTATAGGCGATATGGGCCTGAAAAAGCTCGGGCTTGGTTTGTAGCGCATAAAGGGCAAAGACTCCGGCTGCGGAAGCGCCGGCAATGACTCTAAAGTCATGGGTACGGTATTTATTATCGACCAAAGGGATTAATTCACGTTCGAAAAAATCCAAAAACTTGGCGCCACCGCCACCGAGTCCGACCGGCCCCCTTGGGTCTTGGTTTACCGTGGGATAAAGATCTCTCAGGCGGTTGGTATTTTCTATGGCGACAATAATAACCTCGGGAGCTGATTGGGCATTCTGTAAGCGCTCTATAACCGCCGTAAGCAGGGGGACATTACTGGCACCATCTAGGCGGTAAATTACCGGGTACACCTTGTCAGGGTTGGTGTGGTAGCTTTTAGGTAATTGCACCAGGATGCTGCGCTCTTCACCAAGCACTTTTGACTGTATGATTTCGGTGTGTTGACTGTAGATGTTATCTGGCTGTTCTTGAGCCAAAGTCATGGTTGAGGTCAGCGTGGCGACAAAAAAAGTCATCAGCAGAGCGTAGGTCGGCTTTAGAAGACTCACAATAAATCCCTTTATATAAACGCGTTATTTGACTCAAACTAGCATCCTCTACAAAAGAATAAAACAATTATAACCAAAACAAACAAAACACCCACTTTAAGAATTGAGCTTGTGCAACGGAACAAGAAAATACATTTTTAAAGCGAGTTCAATCAGAACAAGCGGTTTTTAGTGGATTTACCCTTCGTTTTTGTCATTGTCGTAAATTCTGGACGTGCGAAATCGACACTTCGGTTAAGGACTCAAACATAGGGAAGGAAAGTAACACTTAAGCGAATAAGCTTTGGCTATTACTTAAATCTACACGTCGCTTTCGGTGTTGATGCTGGCAGTAGGTTGTTAAGGCTTGCTCCTTACCTACCGCACCGTGAAAGACCTTGGTGAATGAAGTCGTAAGCGCTAGCCAGTTTTTCGGGCAAATATCGAGGCGCTGAAGTATGGGGGCTGCATCTGATGAAATATGCCCTGGCTTATCTTCGCGCATACAGCGTCCTGTCCATTCAATCAGCTCTAAGTAACTCTGTAGCTCAAATGGCAACCCCTTAGGCATGTTTTTGCGTGGATTACCAACAAAGGGCATTAAGGTAGTGGGTTGCTGACCCTTCTTTGCTGAAGCGATTCTAGTTTTCACGCTAGTGTAGTCGGATTGTTCGGGTAAATCAGCAGCCTTTGCACGGATCGGGTTTAAGTCCACATAGGCTAAACAGGCAACCAAGGCAGCTTCATCAAGGAGGGCCTGGGACTTAAAACGCCCTTCCCAAAAACGGCCGGTGCAGTCATCTTCGCGATTGGCTTGACGGGCAATCCCTTCATTGAGGACACGCATAAACCAGCTGATATCACTAAGACGCTCCCGATAAATCAAGATACGACTGTGCAGCGCGGCCAGCTCTGCTGTATCAAGCTGCTCTCCTTGCACAAAACGTTGGCAGAGCACGGTGCCTTTAAACAATTTATGCCAACGCAGCACTATGGCTTTATCCGTTAAGTGCTGGGCTTTAGGCTTATCCACATACAACACCACATGGGTGTGGTTACTCATCACTGCATAAGCGCATACATCTATGCAGAAAATTTGCGCTAGCTGCAACAGTTTACTTTCAACCCAATCGCGGCGATGTTCATAAGAGCGGCCGGTCAGTGCGTCTATGCCACATAAAAACGCCCGCCGTACACAACGAGAGATGCAGTGATAATAGGGGGTATCAGCCAGACTAATTTGGTTTTTACGAGGCGTTGCCATCATCCACTCCTCCTTGAGTCGAACATTCAAAGTGTAGTCAATGAGTCTGGAAGTGTGAAATTTTGGAGTGGGTGTCTAAGTTAGTTTTATGAGTCTGGAAGTGTGAAATTTTGGAGTGGGTGTCTTAGTTATTTTTTGAAGTGGGTGTCTGAGTTAGTGCACTTCAGCTGCGTTTCACCCTCACCAGCTAAAAGGCGTAACAGCTCGCCTCAGCTATTTATAAACTCAAGCTCATCGCAAATGATCGGGCTAACAATAGTGATATTGGCTGCGAGTTGTTAATTAACGCCTCTGCTAGCCTTGGACAGGCGGAAACCTTCCTCTTTTTCTACTATTGATTAAATACGCTTGCGAAAAAGTCGTTACTGGTAAAGCTCGCTCGATGTAACGAGAAATGGGCTTAAGAAGTTGATGCTTTTGGTCGGATTCTAAAGGCGTATTTCTTCTGGCATTCAAATAGTTAAGTAGGAGCGGTTAATGAAGCATCCTAGGCATCAGGTATGGGTAAAGTTCATACTGCTGTTGTTAATTTTATTATCCTACTTTGGTTATTTAACTTACCAGTATGACTTTGTGACAGGCGGGGTCGCATCCCTGATTACCTGGAGCTTCTTTGTGCTTTGCACTCCGGTTGCCGATGCGGGCTTTTTACTGGACTTTCCCATTCGATTATTACTGGGTATTCGTATGGTGTTCTCAGAAATAGCAGTCTGGTTGATTGCTATTATGATCAATGTGTTTTTGTTGTTTTACCTTCCTGAGTTTTATGAAACAACATTTGTTACCCAGACTATGAAAATGATATTAACCACACCTTTTCCATATTGGCTGGTTATTTTGCTGTCTGGGGTGGGGACGTTTCTGTCTATCCGATTTGGTGATGAACTGATGGACGTTTTTCACCATAAAGAGCGCTTGTTCTATCTACGCCATCACTTCAAACAAGAGCTAATTTTAATTGTTTTTTTTATTCTTGTGCTTTTCGGTTATTACGAAATAATCTCAACATTGGGTGTAAATACCAATTTCTGACACTTACTCGCTCACCAACTAAAAGGCGCAAGAGTTCGCCTTAGCTACTTACTTATACATAGCCAAAACCTGCGCCTTTCTATAACAGTCATCATGATGGTCGTTGACCATGCCGCAGGCTTGCATATGGGCGTACACGGTCGTTGACCCTAAGAACTTAAAGCCGCGTTTTTTTAGATCCTTGGCAAAGGCATCGGATTGTTCGCTGGTGGCGACATAATCCTCACGCGACCGAATCGAGTTCACCCTGGGCTTGTTATCGACAAACTGCCATTGATAGGCGCTAAAGCTGCCAAATTCCTTTTGCACTTCGATAAAACGCTGGGCGTTATTAATGGTGGCGTTGATCTTGAGTTTATTGCGGACGATCCCTGCATCGTCGAGCAGGCGGGCGACGTCCTGGTCGTTAAAGGCGGCCACCTTGTGTACATCAAAGTTGGCGAAGGCGCGGCGGTAGTTGTCGCGCTTTTTTAAAATGGTGTACCAGCTCAGTCCGGCCTGGGCCGACTCCAGAGTTAAAAACTCAAACAATTGTTGGTCGTCATAAATGGGCACGCCCCATTCATTATCATGGTAGGCCACATAATCTTCTTTGCTGAGATCCACCCAGCTACATCTGGTACACATAACTTGTTCCTTGGGTTGGGGGGCAGGTTTACGCCTGCGTTGAGCCTTGGGGATCACTCAACCATTCCATCCGTGCTCGTTGTGGCGCAAATAGCGCGTTAAGATACTGCAGTACCTGCTCAAACTCTATATTTTCTAAAGTGTTCAACAGGTTGGCCTGCAAAGTAAAATCAACCCCCGGGTTACTGATCGCCAGCCAAAAGCGCTGTGAGCGCAGGCGCAGGTTTTTATCTTTCTCGGCAATTTGGCGATACAGACTTTGTTTACTGTGCTCCCAGGTTTGCTCATCCATTTGCGCCACCTGCTGGCAGTACTGGCTAATAAACTGATTATGGTGCGCCAAGAGCTCCTTTCCCGAGACATTGGGCGACTGCACATAAAATGCCAGGCCTGCGCGGGAATTAAAAGGTGCATAACCGGCGCCAACCAAATAGCCAAGCTGCTGCTCGGTGCGCAGGGCATTAAAGTAAGGCTGATTAAGGAGGTGATTGACCACCATCATCAGCACCTTCTCTTCAATATCGTGCGTGGCGGCCTGATAATAGATCACCATGGCATGGTCGTTACTGGGCAAACTAAGCTGTTGCTGGATTACAGAGGTGATCTCCGCAAGGGGGCGGTTAATGGCCTCGATATTGGCTCTTTGTTCCAGATGTGTCTGGATCAAGCGTAAAAAGTCGTAAGCATCGGCGGGTCGCCAATTGCCATGTAAAAAGGCTTCAATATGCACGGCGGCAAAAAACTCCTGACGGAATTGCTTAAACTGCAAATAACTGGTGCTTTTCAGTGCCTGTGCTAAGGCCTCCGGGGTTGGATTCCAAGGCATGATCTCGGCGCCGATGCGGCTGAAAATCTCGCTCACAGGTTTGTTTTGATTACTCGATTGCCAGTGGCGTACCAATTGCTTCTTGTATTCGGCATAGCGCTTGGCACAAATATCTGCATTAAAGAGGGCATCCAAGAGCCCCTGCGCCAACTCAAGCTGGCTCGAAGACAGGCCCGCAGTATGCAATGTTAAACCGCCCTGGTGCGACGATAAATGGTAGTTCAGGCCCGCCAGTTCGGCGGGGTAAAACTGCTCGGCCACGCAGTCGATAAAGAGATCCGCAAATAAGCGGGTCAGGGCCATATGTTGTACATCTTTGACCGCCAAATGGGAATCTATGGCGAGGTAAAAATGACCCTTGGCAACGCGATAGGTGGCGTCTTGTTTAAACCAGAAATTAAAGCCCGGATGTGAGGCCAGTTTTTCCGGGGTGGCACCGGGGGATTCCAGCTCATGAAGCACGCAAGGGCGCTGCAAATAAGGATTTACCTCGGGCAGCGACATGGTGCCCAGCGGCGTATCTATGGCGGCCAGGGCATCGAGCCACTGAGGCTCCAACGCCTTGGTGTAATAAGGGGTGTTGTACCATTGTGTGGTTTTACTGCTGCTTACGCCCGGGTGGATCAACACCAAGCGCATATTCTTCGGGCTCAACCAGTCGAGCACCTTAGCAAACTGCTGGGGCTCATAACCGGCCATCAAATAGTCGCCGTTAAGATAATGCTCGCTGGGGTAATGGTGCATATTCACGCTCAAGCCACTGACCCAATCCAGTAAACGAGCCTTTTCCTGATTATCGAAGGCGATTTGCAACAGTGTTTGCTTATCCCGATACAGGGCATGTAATTGTTCGGCGT
Source organism: Pseudoalteromonas sp. T1lg76 (assembly GCF_002964725.1). Lineage (NCBI taxonomy): Bacteria > Pseudomonadati > Pseudomonadota > Gammaproteobacteria > Alteromonadales > Pseudoalteromonadaceae > Pseudoalteromonas > Pseudoalteromonas sp. T1lg76. Next base: position 47,067 of record NZ_PQCE01000005.1, on the reverse strand, counting down.
TTTGGCGGATAAGGGCGATATAGGCAAACACCATCTCGACTATATCCTGATAATACTCGATGCCGTCATCGGTCAGCGCCAAGCTGATATTAAAGTCTTTAAAGTTGCTGCCGTTAATGCCACCACCGGCAGACAGGGCATTGATCCAGCCCTGATTTTTTAGCAGAGAATGCAAGGAGCCTTCGCCTTCATAGCCGAGTAAATGGGCAAGAAAGCTGACCGTTTTGTGCTTATAAAACTTATCTATGCTTGGCATAGCGAAGCTGATGATCAGCTTTTGCAAATGCTTATGGGGCTCAATATGCAGCTCCAGCCCCAGATCTTGCGGGCGATACAGAGGCTCTGCAATATCCGGCTTAGCGGTTGCATTGCTGTTGATATCCGCGAAAAGGTGCTCGGCCCAGGCCTTTAATTGCGCCAGAGTGTAAGGACCACACAGCACCAAGGTCATCCACTGGGCCTGGTAGTGCTCGGCAAAGAAGGTTTCCAGCTCTTGCTTTATCGGGCCGTGAGCATCGCTCAGGGTATCGAGACTGCCCACCGAAAACTTGGCAAAGGGATGCTTTGGATTCACCGTTTCCTTGTGCGCCTGATAGATACGACGGCCATCGTCCTTAATCTTGAGTTTAAATTCGGCATCGATGGCGTTGCGCTCTTTGTCTATTTCCCCGTCATTGAACAGCGGCGCGATAAACAGCTGGCTAAAACGCTCCAGTGCCGGTTGAAAAAATTGCTTGGTGATGTCGAAGTAATAGCAGCTGTGCTCGGTGCCGGTCCAGGCATTGATGCTGCCTCCATGGCGGCTGATAAAGTCATGAAATTCACCGGCTTCGGGGTATTTTTCGGTGCCGAGAAAAAGCAGGTGCTCAACAAAATGGGCGAGGCCCTGACGGTGCCAGGGGTCATCAAAATGCCCGGCGTTAACGGTAAGCGCGGCGGCCGCTTTTTGACTATCACTGTCGGCGACTAACAAAACCCTAAGACCATTGGGCAGTGTTAGCGCTTGGTAGAGTCTGTTATCATTGCGGCTGATATTCAATTATTGCTCCTGAAACTAGAAAAGTTACAAGATGTTCAGGGCCAGCGGTTACGGCGAAGTGCCTACCTGAATATCGGGTGGTAAAGCTAAACTATAGCGAATATCGCGCCTTAATGGCTAGCTTTTGCGGCAAAACTTTTTCTCTAATTAGTTGATTTAACAGAAATGAAAACAGTTTTAATCATGCGTCATGGGGATGCGCAGGCAGTGCAGGGACAAGATAATTTGCGTGAGTTAACCGATAAGGGGTTGGCGCAGGCGGATCATGTTGGTCAGTGGCTGGCGCAACGCTTTAATCCACAAGGGTTAATTGTCAGTCCCTATGTACGGGCGCAGCAAACCGCGATGCAGGTGAAGGGGCATTGTCGTAACTTTATTTACAGTGAAGACAGCGAAGAGGTGACTCCTAGTGCCGATGCCAAACGCGCCATTGATTACCTCAGCGCCCTGATAGCTGTGCATGATGAAATTGATTGCTGGCTGGTGGTCGCCCATATGCCCATAGTCAGCTATATGGTGGCGGAGTTGTGTCCGGATAAGATGCCTATCTTCCCAACCTGTGGTGTAGCTCAGATAGATTATGACCCACAGACGCTACGTGGCCATTGGCGGGCCTTGTATAGCCCGCAATAGCATAGCCCGCAATAGCATAGCCCGCAATAACTGCTGCTCTCCGGCTTTAGCCGCCAGCAATTTTTACCTTAAAGCCCTGTGCCTCAAGCAAGCCCTTGAGCTTGTCGCGGTCATCTCCCTGGATTTCGATAACGCCATCTTTAACGGCGCCGCCTTGGCCCATTTTTGACTTTAACAGCTTGGCCAGCTTCTTCAGATCATGCTCCTGCGGATCAATTCCCACAACCAGCATCACCCCTTTGCCTTTACGACCTTTGGTTTGTCGCTCTATGCGCAGCGCCCCGTCTTTAAACAACTTAACGTCGGCTTGCTCTTTCTCAACGGGTGCCTTAATACGGCCCGTTTCAGTTGAATACACTAGGTTATTGTCGCTCATCAGTACCTCCGACCTAAACAAGCTGTTAGCTTATCATAACTGGGCTCTGCGTCTTGCCAAAATAGTGCTGATAACTGCACTTCAAGCGGGTAGATAATCATAGGCTTATGAGCTCTAGGTAAGCAGTTGCTCCGGCCCCGATCCCATTTCATTTTGCTATTGCCTGTGCTTTTGCCTCTGTGCTAGCATCCTTTCAAATTTTTGGATGTTTGGATGGCTAAATGATTTTATATAACGAGTGGGCACAAATTGAGGCGGATGAGTCGCAGACCCTGCATTATCAAGCTTTATTACAAGAGTATTTGGCGAATACAAGTGCCCAGGTGCAATGGCAATACCTTATTCCAGAGCTGGGTGAGGGCGGCGCATGCAGCTTGTTTGGTCATTTACAGGAAGAGCCCTTTAGCCTGCGGGAACATCTTGATATTGATGCCGAGGCACAGCTTGCCAAGTTGCAGGGGATAGTCGATTTTGTCGTACAACAAAGCGGCGTCGATTGGTTCGGTATTTATCAGTCTCGTGATATCCATGGTCAGTCGCAGTTGCTAAAGCTGGCGTATCATGGCGCCCCCAGTCGTCCCTTGTTTCCCATTACCCCTGAATTTGCCGCCACCAGTAATAATGTGCAGGTTGTAAGCTCTGGAAAGGCCAGAATTATCAACAATGTGGAAGACTATGTTGCCAGCGGTGGCGAATACTATACATGTGATCCTAAAGTGAAGGCGGAAAGCTGCTTGCCGCTTTATTCGCAGAAGGGTAAAGTAGTGGGCATCATAGATGCAGAAGCATTCAGCACAGATTTTTTTACCCCCGAACGCATAGCCTTGTTGGTCGCCGCAAGCAAAGAAATTGTCGCGCATCTGCCAGCCTAATGTGGCCGGGTACTGCTAACCCTGAGATAAATAAAAAGAGAGTCCCATGTTCTCACAATTAAAACCATTACCGACGGATCCCATTCTTGGGTTGATGGCTGCGTTTAAGGCTGACACCAATGCCAATAAAATCGACTTAGGTGTCGGTGTTTATAAAGACGAGCAGGGTAATACCCCTGTGCTAAAAGCGGTAAAAAAAGCGGAAGAGTTTCGCTTAGCCAATGAGACCAGCAAGTCTTATATCGGATTGGCCGGTAACCTGGATTATTGTCAGAAAATGGAAGAATTGTTGCTAGGCGATGCACACCCTGCTTTGCTGGCAAACCGTGTACGCACGGCACAAACTCCAGGCGGTACAGGTTCACTTCGCGTAGCCGCTGAGTTTATTAAGCGTTGTAATGAAGATGCCACTGTTTGGGTGACAACTCCGACCTGGGCTAACCATATCAGCCTGTTTGAAGCTGCCGGTCTGACGGTAAAAGAATACCCTTACTACGACTATGAAAATAAGGGTTTATTGTTCGACGAAATGGTTAACGCCTTAAGTCAGATCCCAGCAGGTGATGTGGTATTGCTACACGCTTGTTGTCATAACCCAAGCGGTATGGATTTGAACGCCGAGCAATGGCAAACCGTAACCGACATCGCTAAAGCACAAGGCTTTACCGTGCTTATCGATATCGCTTATCAGGGTTTTGGTACTAGCCTGGACGAAGATGCTGCTGGCCTACGCCTGCTTGCTTCACAGGTTGAAGAGCTGATCATCTGTTCTTCATGTTCGAAGAACTTTGGTCTTTACCGTGACCGTATCGGCGCCTGTTCTATCATCTCTAAAGATGCCAGCGCTGCCGATGTATCTAACTCGGTACTATTGAGTGTAGTGCGCAGCATTTACTCTATGCCACCGGCGCACGGTGCGGACATTGTTAGCACTATTCTATCTAGTTCTGAGCTTACTACTATGTGGCACGATGAACTGGATGAAATGCGTTCACGCATCAATGAATTCCGTTCATTGCTAAAAGAGAAGCTAAACGCCAAATGCCACGGCATGGACTTCTCATTTATTGAGCGCCAGCACGGTATGTTCTCTTTCTTAGGTATTAATAAAGAGCAGATCGAGCGTCTACAAAAAGAGTATTCGATTTACATCGTTGGTTCGAGCCGCGTTAACGTAGCCGGTATCAGCCACGCCAATATCGATTACTTCGCCGACGCCGTAGCCGAAGTAACGAAATAACTTTCGCTTAGAGCGAAGCAAAAAAGCCAGCATTTGCTGGCTTTTCTTTTTTTACTTAGGCTTCTTTGGCTTTCAGTTCGGTGACATTTTCCTGGCTGTCTTTATCTTGCGCTTTTGGCTTTTTTTCTGTTTTATTTTCGCTTGGTTTCGCGCCTTTTAACACCTGCATAAATTCATCTTTTTGTTTAGCGATTTGCAGTGCTAGGCCTTCTACCTGTTGTTCACTTAAGGGCACATCGGCATTTGCCAACAGACCTTCAAGGCTTTCGGCAATATCGAGCATTTTGTCATAAGCATCGGCTTCTTTCTTACTGGTAAAGGTCATGCGCTCGACTCCACTTCTTTCAACTACGTACTTAACGACAACAGCCATGGGATCTCCTAACTATACTGTTTTTTTATACAGTTAGATTAGGGTGGCAAGCAGCTAAGGTCAAGGTGTTTTTACGCTTTTTACTTAACTTGTGAGCGAGTGAGAGGCTTAGTGTCCGCGTTCATAAGCCTTTAGGTTGACAAGCCCTGTCTCGTCTTCTTTATTTAATAACGGTAGTACCAATGGAAGATTCATCACTTTAAGGAGAGAAGTATGAAACTACTTAACACCTCTGCAAGCGCCATTATCGGCGTTCTTGCCACCACACTCTTACTTGCCACCACAGCCCCGGTTATTGCAGCGCCAGCCGAGCCCAATAAAAGCGAAGCCTCAAGCCATGCTAAGGTCAGCTTAAACCAGGCCACGGCCGAGCAATTGCAGACCTTGCCCGGTATTGGTCCGGCGAAAGCCAAGGCAATTATCGATTATCGCGATAAAAACGGTGGTTTTAAGAGTATTGAGCAATTGGATGATGTGCCAGGGATAGGCGAGCGGCTAATGGCTGAGCTCAAGGAAAAGGTGTCGTTGTAATTGGCATAATATAAAGGCAGCGTTAGCTGCCTTTATTATGTTCTGCAATCGCTTGCTCCAGGTGACGGCAGGCAAAGTAGTGGCGCACCGGCAGCACCAAAATGGGGTAGGCAAGACCGGCGATCAATAACCAGGGCAGCATGCTCCACCCCTCAAAGCGCACCAACAATAAAAACAGCGGCGTGATCAGCAGCAGTTTAATAATATTGAGCAGGATACGTTCCTGGGCACTTAACATTTCCAACGCCTCAGCCACCAGTTGCAAACGCTGGCGGTGGCTAAAGGATTGCAGGCTGGGGATCTGGCTGGCTAAAAAATAAATCATGGCTTGTTTGGCTTAAAGAACAAGCTCGCAGAGGTCACGATAACCGCTGCCGCAGCAAGGGCTGCAAAAATAACCTGCATCCAACCCGGCATAGACAGACCTAAAAACTGCCAGTCTATGTTGCCACAGTCACCGGTTGCAGCGAAAAATCCAGGGATCCACTCATGCAAGGGCACCGGGAAATTAGGCTCAAATTCACAAACGAAGGCAAAAGGGTCTGTGGTGGTTTGCATCATAATGTGCTCGCGGGCCAAAAGCAGACCCCAAATGCTGGCAACCAGCCAGGTGGCCAATCCGCTCAGGCGCAGCCACAGATTAGCAGGGTTGATGGCGCCAATAAGGCCAGCCAATAACACGCCTAACACGGCGGTACGTTGGTAGATACACATGATGCATGGAGCTAAATCCATGGCGTATTGAAAATAAAGGGCCGTTGCCTCGAATAAAAAGGCAATCAGTGCCAACAACAACCAAGGAGCGCGTGTGCGCGAGATGCTACTTAACCAGCTCATGAGATTCTCTTATTAATTTTATTTTGGAGATTATGCCCCTGCACCTAGGTCTATGCAAGTTTAGGTCAATGGCACTCGAAAGCTGATACTTTATTATTGTCTTGTGTAATTGCCGACTATACGAGGCGTGCTTTACAGTGAAGTTTTCTTGTTAGTTGCTGATCATCTGGTACAATCAGTGGAATAACTAAAATGAAATAAACCGTGTTGAAGTGGACCTTAGATGAGAATTTTTAAAGCGAAAAGCCCAGCTGGATTTGCTGAGGAATATATAGTTGAGTCCATCTGGAATGGGGAGTTTCCACCAGGCTCTATTCTTCCTGCCGAGCGCGAGCTATCGGAACTCATCGGCGTGACTCGCACGACACTGCGTGAAGTATTACAACGTCTTGCTCGAGACGGTTGGTTAACCATTCAGCATGGTAAGCCAACGCGAGTAAATAACTTTTGGGAAACCTCGGGCCTGAACATTCTTGAGACGCTGGCGCGCCTTGATGAAGATAAAATGCCGGAGCTGACCGATCAGTTACTTTCTGCCCGCACTAACATCAGTGCCATCTATATGCGTGCAGCGATTAAAATAGACCCAGAGCGCGTTAAGGAAATTGTTGCCGAGCGCGATGGTGTTGAAGACACGGCTCAGGCTTTTGCGGATTATGATTATTTGGTACACCACCACCTGGCCAGTGCCGGCAACAACAAAATTTATGTGTTGATCCTCAATGGCTTTAGAGGTTTTTACTCCAAGATAGGTTGCCACTATTTCTCTGATCCTCGTACTCGTGAGTTAGCACGTCAGTTCTACTCGGACTTGGCTGAGCTGGCTGAGAAGCAAGATCACGATGGTGCTATTTCCTTGATGCGTCGCTATGGTCATCAAAGTGGTCAAATCTGGCAGGAAATTCGTGGCGATATGCCCGAAAATATTATGGATTAATAATTGGCCCGCTATTGCGGGCCTTTTTGTCTCTGCTCACTTAAAAATTTAACAATCACTTTTTTCGATAGCTGCTATCGTTAAATGCGATTGTTCTTTTGCGCCCTAGCTCAGTAACATAGCGCTCAGAATATAAATGCATGTATTTTTATTGTCGGGGTTGTTTTTCAACAGCCCGCCACTATATCTATGTGCAGGAAGAAATACAGACGGGGCGAAGTCATCGTCTCAGTCGCAAAGTACGATAAACTCAAACTATTTTGGAGAATAAAATGGGTGTATTAGTAGGCCGCAAGGCACCAGACTTTACAGCTGCAGCAGTGCTAGGTAATGGCGAAATCGTAGATGGCTACAACCTACACGAGACAATCAAAGGCAAGAAAGCAGTTATCTTTTTCTACCCACTTGATTTCACTTTCGTTTGTCCTTCAGAGCTAATCGCTTTCGACAAGCGTTATGAAGAATTCCAAAAGCGTGGCGTTGAAGTAATTGGTGTGTCTATCGATTCACAATTCTCACACAATGCATGGCGTAACACTGCTGTTGCAGACGGCGGTATCGGTCAAGTTAAATACGCTCTAGTTGCTGACGTTAAGCACGAAATCTGTCAAGCATACGACGTTGAGCACCCAGAAGCGGGCGTTGCTTTCCGTGGTTCTTTCCTAATCGACGAAGAAGGCACTGTACGTCACCAGGTAGTTAACGACCTACCTCTAGGCCGTAACATCGACGAGATGCTACGCATGGTTGACGCACTAGCATTCCACAGCGAGCACGGCGAAGTATGTCCTGCTGGTTGGACTGAAGGTAAAAAAGGTATGGACGCAAGCCCTGAAGGTGTTGCTAAGTTCCTATCTGAAAACGAAGGCGACCTATAAGGTTTCACCCTAGTTTGAAAAACCGCGCTTAGGCGCGGTTTTTTTGTGCCTGGATATTTGCCAAACTCGCTGATAAACAGCAAGATATAGTCCGTTTATGTGAACAAGGTAAGCTTATGGGTTGGTTGCGCTGGCAAATGGGCCGCCAATTATCTGGGTACGATAAAATGTTTTTGGCCGGTGCCTATTGGCCGATTAAGTTTGATTGTTACCTGTTGCGCTTTAAGCAAGGTAGTTTTATCAGGCGCCATACAGACAAGGTGGAGTCCGGCCGCCACTATCGCCTTAATATCGTTATTAAAGCCGCAGGGAAAGGCGGTGAGTTCGTCTGCGAGCAGCCCATCTATGCCAGTAAGCGCATTAAATTGTTTCGCCCCGATATGCATGCTCATGAAGTCACAGAGGTAGAGGAAGGTACTCGATATGTCTTCAGTGTTGGCTGGATACGTAATAACTAGACAATAAAAAACCGCCCTGAGGCGGTTTTTTTAACTATTGCGAGTGCAATTACTGAAAGCTTACAGCGCGGCGCTCTTTGCGCGGTGCTTTGCTTTTCGCATTAGGGTCACGGAAGCTGCGCTTCTTGCCTTCACTGCGTTCATTACGATCATTGCGGTCACGTGGTGGACGTGAATCACGTTGCTCACGTTGCTCACGTGGCGCATTCGCTTCAGAAGGGCTCAATGTTAGCTTCATTGGGCGCTTACAGATGTATACCTTCTGGAAGTGTGCCACTTTCTCAGCCGGCATGCCTTGAGGTAGCTCAACGGTACTGTGAGCATCAAACAAGCGAATGTCGCCAATGTACTTGCTAGAGATGTCAGCTTCATTAGCAATAGCGCCAACGATGTTTTTAACCTGTACACCGTGCTCACGGCCTACTTCAATACGGTAGGTATCCATAGGTGTGTTTGAGTCACGACGCTCACGGCGTGGCTTATCGCCATCACGACGGTTATCGTCGCGACGACGCTCACCTCGATCACCGCGTTCGTTACGGCGCTCATTTCGGTCGTTGCGCTCACCGCGCTCTGGACGTTCCTTCGCTTTGATCTCTTCCACTTTCAATGGCGTCTGCTGTTGCGCTAGGCATAGCAGGGCTGCGGCAAGGTCGCCTTGGCTAAGTTGCAGCTTGTTACCGATTGAACTGGCAACCTGGGCAAAGAACTCGCTGTCTTTGTGCTCAAGGGCTGCCGCAATCTTGGTTTCAAGGGCGTCGATACGCTTTTGCTCAACCATTTTAGCACTTGGTAGCTGTACTTCTGCGATGTCGCTCTTGGTGTGGCGTATAATGTTTTTAAGCAGGTAACGCTCGTTACCCTTAACAAACAAGATGGCCTTACCTTGGCGACCAGCACGACCGGTACGACCGATACGGTGTACATAGGCTTCACTGTCTTGTGGGATATCGTAGTTCACAACCAGACTGATGCGTTCAACATCAAGGCCACGGGCCGCTACGTCGGTAGCAATAACGATATCAAGTAAGCCGCTCTTCAGACGGTCTACTGTGCGCTCACGGGCTTGCTGGTTCATGTCGCCGTTAAGCGGTGCCGCTGAGAAACCTTCGCGTTCTAGCAGTTCTGCCAGCTGTACCGTGTCATTACGGGTACGTACGAATACGATAGCGGCGTCAAACGTTTCCGCTTCCAAGAAGCGCACGATAGCGTTGTTCTTGTGTACGCGGGCTTGCCAGTAAACCTGTTCTATGGTCGATACCGTGCTGTTACGTGGCGTGATGCGCACTTGCTCGGCATCTTGCAGGTAGGTTTTACAGATAGACTGAATTTGTTTTGGCATAGTCGCAGAGAACAAACAGGTTTGCTTGTCTTCTGGCGTTTGCGCCATGATGCTTTCTACATCGTCGATAAAGCCCATGCGCAGCATTTCATCTGCTTCGTCCAGCACAAGTGCGCTAAGACGAGATAGGTCGATAGACTTACGGCTGATGTGATCCAATAGACGACCAGGGGTCGCGACTATGATTTGTGCGCCGCGACGCAATGCACTTAGCTGGATACCGTAGCTCTGGCCACCGTAAAGTGCTAGGACTTCTACGCCCCTAGTAAATTTTGCATATTGCTCGAACGCTTCCGCTACCTGGATAGCAAGCTCACGAGTGGGGGTAAGTACAAGGATCTGCGGATGCTTAGCATCGGCATCAATGTTGTTCAATAAAGGCAAAGCAAAGGCAGCAGTTTTACCTGTACCTGTTTGCGCCATTCCCAAGACATCCTTTTTGTCGAGTAAAAGGGGAATACATTGAGTTTGGATCTCGGAAGGAGTCTCATAACCCAACTGTTCCACTGCTTTTAAGATAGCAGGAGAAAGGTTCAACGACTCAAAGGTGACTGGTTCTGACATTAAAACGCCTCAGGAATTCAAAGAGCGCGCATTGTACAGGAATGAAGCAGTAATTGCTTGTATAAATTGAAACTATTTCCTATGTGATTGGTTTTGTATGAAATTTAATCAGGTGTATTTTAGGAAACCTGTGTAAACGGCATAAATAAAGGGTTTTCTGTTAGCGAATAAAGAGTTTTTTAGTCCTTGCCCAAAGTAGAAATGGCAGAATAAAAATGCTGAAAATAAGGTGTTTATTGATTTGTTTCGCGCTACGCTTGTTTTTTTAATTTTTAGTTTGTTTTATGAACAAATGAAAACGCCGCTTGGGTGAGCGGCGCTTTAGGGCAGCTGTTATTCTTGATACAGACCCAAATTTGCCTTGGCGTAGGCTTCAAATTCTGTAAAGCCACCGATATGCTCTTGGCCGATAAAAATTTGCGGCACGGTTTCACAAGGTTTTCCGGCTGATTTCTCCAGATCTGCCTTGCTGATCCCTTCTTTGATGATATCCACATAGCGGAATTTAAAATCATCACGTTGCTCGGCTAGTTGACTGGCGACATCTTTTGCACGCACGCAAAAAGGACAACCATCTCGACCAAAAATAACAGTTAACATAATCTCTCCAGTGCTTCTTTTAAGGTACGAGGTGCAGTGTAACGAGCTTAAGGGCTCAGGTAAAATGCCAAAAAACGATTTATCTGTTCGCTAAAAGCGATTAAGTGCGATAAACGGTTTTAATCAGGTGATAACCGAACTTGGTTTTTACCGGGCCGTGCACCTCAAAAAGCGGCTTTTTAAAGACCACATCGTCAAAAGCCTTGACCATGGTGCCGCGTTCAAATTCGCCGAGATCGCCACCGCGTTTTTTCGACGGGCAGGTTGAGTATTGCTTCGCAAGCTTATTGAAATCACCGCCTTTATCCAGTTTGGCTTTAATTGCTAAACACTCTTCTTTGCTCTTCACGAGAATGTGATAGGCACAGGCTTTGGCCATGGTTTTACTCCTAAAATTTAAATCGATACGGTGTGATCTGGTCTAACACCTTTTGTTTCTCGCCAATGCCGCCGATGCGGTACGCGGTGCCTTCATGGGCAAGCAGGCCTCGGTGATCCATGGTTGCCTTTTGGGCGTGCTCCATGCGTTGCCAGCGATTGCTGGGAATATCAAAGCGCCATACCTGGCTTGAGGGCGAGCTGGGTTTGCCATTATACCCTATGCCATTATAGTTGTAGGGATTGGGTGAGCCGCCAATAAATACCAGGTTGCCATTAATGGTGCCCGCCGCCATGCGGTAGTGTGCTTTGCCGGTTGGATGAGTCAGGCTGTGCCATGAGATCTCGCGTGGGTCTTGTGGGTCGATAACCCCTTTAAGGCACTGGGCCTTGGCGGCAAAACCACGGTGCTTATCGGCAAAGGCCACGGTTTTAACCCCGTCACAAATGATCATCAGGTTATCTTTAATGGCCCCGGCATGGCCAAATACCGCATCGCCAAGGAAGGGTGAGGCCTGAGACCAGCTGTCTTTGGCGATATCGTAAACCTGCACTAAATTGACATTGCCGTCGTTGTGCCAGCCGCTGATCAGATAGATGTATTGGTCGTTGTAATTAAGGGCGACGCTGTCGTCTACCGGCACCGGCATGTTGGCCAAGCGCTGATACTGATCTTTCTCCACGTCATAGCGGTAGGCATCCGGTACAGATAGCTCGGTATTATCGGCAGCCACTGTATAACCACCAAACACATAGGCGTATTTACCTACACCCACGGCGGTGGCTGCAAGGCGTCCGGTAAGCTGGGTTGAGGCCGGAACGGGCGCTTTAGTGTGCCAGGCATTGCTGCCAAGCTTTAATGCCCACACCTTGTTATGGATATCCAGGTGCGTTTTACCCGCCCCAAGACCCATAAAGCTGAGGAAATAACTGCCTTGATCTGTGTCCACCTTGGCCACAGCATTATTACTGACAGGTTCCGGGAGTGCCGGTAACTCTGCGGCGAACAGGGGGCCACACAGGGCCAGGCCCATGGCGGCGCAAAGCATTTTAATCATCTGATCTACCTCTTAATTTAATACCCAACTCAGTGGAGTAACCCATTGCCCGTGCACTGATCAATAAAGACTCATCAATCACGTAATAGGTTGGAAAGGCGGATATTTTATATTGCTGTGCGGTGTATTCGCTACCTAAAAGTATAGGCATTGTCAGCTGTAAATCATCGACAAATTCTTGTACCTGCGTCTTGGATTGATAGTCCAGGGCAATGGCGATGGCGTGAACATCGCCCTTGTCCATGGCTTTTTGTAAATTCGGCATAGACAACTTGCACACAGAGCACCAGGGGGCGAAAAAATATACCAGGGTTTTTTGCCCTTGCAGTTCCTTAATACTAAAGCGGGTATCGCTGTGTAATTGCGGCAGGGAAAAATAAGGCGCCGGGCTGTGGTCGGCAGACAAGAGGTTACGCTCCTGATAGGCGCTCACCGCGAAAAATACCACCGCCATCAGCACAAGTTGGAAAAAAAACTTCTTCATAAAAATTCTTTAGTTTCAAATTGATACATATTGTAGACCGGCTTTTTTAAGAAAAATGTGAAATTATTATCTTGAAAATATATATGGCGTCCATACATCTGATTATGAGGACGCCATAAAGGGCCCCAACCAAAACAAAGTTATTGATATTTATATATAAAGGTTGTTTGTTCAGCAGAAAAACAACCGCCAAATATTGCTTAAATTAAGGATATTATTATGCGTACAGTAGACCTTTCTCCACTATATCGTTCATTTATCGGTTTTGATCACCTGGCATCACTTATGGATGCAGCGGCACGCACCGATAAACAACCAAGTTACCCGCCGTATAACATAGAGGCACTGGGTAAAGATCAGTACAGAATTACCATGGCCGTAGCCGGTTTCAGCGAAAGCGAGCTGACCATTGAGTCGGAGAATAACACGCTCAAGGTTACCGGAACAAAGGCCGCCAAAGAATCGACAGAAGAGCGCAAGTTTATCCACCAAGGGATTGCTGAGCGCAACTTCGAGCGTAAGTTCCAGCTGGGCGACCATGTCAAAGTGTTGGCCGCAAGTTTGGAAAATGGCCTGCTGGTGATTGACCTGCAGCGCGAAATTCCAGAGGCATTAAAGCCGCGCAAAATTGAAATTGGCACAGGTAAGTTGCTAGAGAGTAAATAATTACTTGCCATTCTCCCTTTGATACGCCGCCCTTTTGGGCGGCGTTTTTATTATTTAGAGCCCGATGTGACTAAAACGGATAAAAAGCGCGATAAACAATTGCGTGACCTACTCACCGAAATTTGTGACGATCATTGTAAAGCCATTGCCGGCTTTTGCTGGTTAACTCATAAAATAGACTGGAAAAGCCCACAAAAGAGCCTCACACTCACCCTTGTTTTTACCACGGACGATGAGTTAGAGGCATATTTAGCAAGCGATACCCGAGCGTTAGTTGAAGACGAGCTAGTTAAGGCTCTTAAAGTGATAGGGCTGAGCCCGATTAATAAGACCAAACAGTTAGTCTACGACAGCGAACAACAATGCCAGATTCACCATAGGGGGAATTGGGCAAAACGGTTAAAATAACAAGGACTCAAAGTATGAGCACCGAACTGCCCAGCGCCGCAATTTTTGTCGATGTGCAAAATATTTATTATACCTGTCGCGAAACCTTTGCACGCAACTTCGATTACAACGCTTTTTGGCGTGAAGTCAGCGGCCAATATCGCATTGAAAAGGCCATCGCCTACGCCATCGACAGGGGCGATAACAAGCAGCGGGAATTCCAAAATATCCTTCGTGCCATCGGCTTTGAGGTCAAGCTTAAGCCTTTTATTCAACGCGCCGATGGCTCGGCGAAAGGGGACTGGGATGTGGGCATTACCCTGGACGCCATTGAATATGGTAGCCAAACCGACACCACCATTTTACTCTCCGGCGATGGCGATTTTGACCTGTTAGCGAAAAAGTTACGGGACGAAAAAAACAAGCGTGTGGAAGTGTATAGCAGCGAAAAGCTCACCGCCGCATCGTTAATTAATGCATCCAGTCATTTTCGCGCCATAGATGAGAGCTTGTTGTTGGGATGATCGAGGACCACTATAGTTAAACTAGCCAACATTATAGCATCTGATCATTTTGCGATATCTGAATTCGGGGTGTAGTCAATGCTTAGTGTGAAATATTAGAGTGAGTGTCCAGTTTATTCGGTTTACTATATTTGTATAAATATTTTAATTGTGCTTGACAAAAATAAAAAGTTTTTACAATATTTATTCTCAGCTTTAGGTAATTTTAAAGCTTGAAAATAAGGAGAAATGGAGACGATGTACGTAGATAATTACTTTCGCTTTATTCTGCAGTCTTTAGAGTTATCTCTCCAATAAATAATCAACTGTGGAGACAGTGCTTTGAAAAAAATATTTTTTACATCAATATTAGCAACGTTTGCTTTTTCTGGTGTTAGCTATGCGGACAAAGTGACTGTAAATGGAACTACTTATGAATGCTCTAACTCTTGTAGCATTGACTCCGGACCTCCTATGACGATCGGCGATTGTTGTGGAGGAACTGTCGCTGAGCTCAGGCGAGACGTGATCATAATAGAATAGAGCCTAGTAATAGGCGCACCTAACAATGACTTCGGTTGTTAGGTGCTTTATGCTTTTTTAGTGTCAGTTAGAGAGTTCACTTATGAAAAAACTATATTTACTACTAATAGGGCTTAGCGTTGTTGCAACGTTAGTATTCCTCTATTCACCCAAATCTCCCCCCCCGACCAACGACACTGTGTTTAATCAACCAGCAGATTCAACAGATTATTATAAGGCTATGGATCCATTGAATTCGGCAGAACAGCTCCCTGACGAAAACAAGATCTCTATTAATACTATAAAAGCTTCAGGAATAACTATAAAACTGGATGACAGGATCCAGCATGACGATGCCTCTTCTATAGACAACCTGATTAATAACCTATCCTCGAACGAAGGTGGCCTTTCTGATACCTCAATCGAAACGGCATTTAGATTAAAAAACTTTGATTCTCTAGTATATCAACTTCAAAGCACCGGAATTAACCAAGAGTTCGAACAGCAGTTTCGAAATACAGTTCACGATGTTGCTCAATCCAATAATGGAATGTTGCCGAGAAGTATTGGCTGCAATGATGAGGTTTGCGCTGCCGTTCTTGATTACTCCCAACAGGATTCACCGGAGCAGTTTTCCAAGGATCTTATTCAAAGAATTGAGCAACCAATTAGCATTGTTATGCAACCAGTAGAAGTACAAGGAGTAAAAGAATTACGAGTTATATTGAATTATAAGGACGCAAAGATAATTGTTAAATAAAGGCTCACATAACCACATAAAAAATAGTAAAAAAGCCAATTAGGGCATCCCCAAAAACCCGCTAAAAAGCGGGTTCCATTTCAGTTAGCTACCTTTCCATCTAGTAAAGTTTTGTACCTGAAAAGTTATTCTCTACCTCCCCTCTAACTAGGAAAGCTTTCAGGGCAAGAGCATGAAAATTTACTTGCTATTCAACACCTTTTCTAAATAGTGCTCGTTTCTTGCCTAGTGTGCCCACCGCGCTTTAGCGACTGCAAATGGAAGCGCGGCAACTCCTTTAGTGCTTGCTTTGTTAGCTGCAACTTTGCAACAATCCTTATAATGACTCGATGTTGTCGATGCACCACTGCGCTCTATTAAGCACGGCCCGGCGGGCCTCATCGCTTTGCTTATCCCAGTTTCGATAAATCATGCCAATGCGGTGGTTATTGCCAAAGCGCGCTCTGTGCCGGTGTAAGAAGTGCCAGTAGAGGCTATTTAGGGGGCAGGCGAGGTCGCTGGTTTTTTCCTTGACCTTATAGTGGCAGCCTTGGCAGTAATCGCTCATCTTATTGACGTAATTGCCGCCGGCGCAGTAGGGCTTGGTGGCAATAATGCCGCCATCGGCGAACTGACTCATGCCCCGGGTGTTAGGCATTTCCACCCATTCAATGGCATCTACATAAATACCCAGGTACCAGGCATCCACCTGGTCCGGGTCAACGCCCAGCAGCAAGCAAAAGTTGCCGGTGATCATCAGGCGTTGGATATGATGGGCATATCCATAGTCCAGGCTTTGGCCAATGGCGTGTTGCAGGCAGTTCATTTTTGTTTTGCCGCTCCAGAAAAATTCCGGCAGCGCTTGGTGCGCCTCGAGGGCATTACTGTGTGCGTACTTGGGCATATTGAGCCAATAGACGCCTCTGACATATTCACGCCAGCCTAAAATTTGCCTGGCGAAGCCTTCAACTTGCGCAAGGGTGATCCTTCCTTCAGATTCATGATATGCCTCTATTGCCGCGTTGATGACTTGCAGTGGGTGGAGGATTTTTGCGTTGAGCGCAAACGACAGGCGGCTATGGTACAAGGACCATTTAGCGTCGCTGTGGCAGGTCATGGCGTCCTGAAAGGTGCCAAACAGAGGCAGCAGATGATTACAAAAATACTCAAGCAACTGCAGTGCTTGTTTGCGTGTCACCGGCCACAGCAGCCTGGGCCCGCCTTTGCCTATGGTTTTTATTTTATGGCGAGCAATGCGCTCGGTAATTGCCTTAACGTCGTTATCAAAGCACAAGGGAGGGGGAAGCTGTTTAATGTCCTCGGCCTTGAGCTTGTTACGGTTCTCTTTGTCGAAGTTCCATTGGCCGCCAAGGGGTTTACCCTGGTCCATCAAGATATCGAAGCGCCTGCGCATCTTGCGATAGAATTGCTCCATGGTGTGATGGGTATCCGCCTGGAAATAGTCGCCTAATTCTTCAAATCCGAGCATAAAATGCTCACTGTCATAGCGCCTTATCTCAACGCTACTTAATGTCAGCTGCTCCAGTTGCCGGCGTAGCCGATATTCATCCGGTAGCTGATAGCTAAAACAGTCGGCTTGATGCTCGGTGACACAGTGGGCAATTAACTCATTGAGCTGTGCAAACTCTTGGGTGTCGTCCAGAGTAAGGTATAAAACCTGATGCCCCGCCTGGCTAAGGGCAGACGCAAACCGTTCCATCGCAGCAAAAAAGCACATGATCTTTTGAATATGATGCTTGCTGTAGTGCATCTCCTGGTGCAGCTCAGCAATGATGTAAAGCACATCATCTCGCTTGGTTTTAAACCAGGAATGATTGGCATTGAGTTGGTCGCCTAAAATCAGGCGAACTTCTTTGTATTGTTGCTTGCTCATGCTCGCTCTCTTACTAGTGCCGTGGCCAGCCATTGTGATCCCGCTCCTGTGCTTGCACAGCCACTCCACCGTAACGCTTGATAAACCGGCCGTCGGGGTCGAATAACTCGGTTTGCTTGGCTATGTTGAAATGCCGTCCGCCGCGGGGGTCGGCACCGACCCCGGCTATGTACTGCCAGTTGCCATAATTGCTGGCAACATCGTAATCAATTAAGTGATGCTCGAAGTAGGCCGCGCCGTAGCGCCAATCCAGTTCCAATTCATTGACAAAACAACTGGCGACGATTTGCCTGCCTCTGTTGGACATCCATCCACTGGTATTGAGTTGATGCATAAGCGCATTGACCAGCTCAAACTCGGTATTGCCATGACACCAGGCCTGATAACGTTCCGGGTAAAAGCTGGTTTTTGGGGCCGTGTGGTTCATGCCTTTAAATACAAATAGCGAGCGGCCTTGCTTTAGAGCCAGCCATTGAAAATACTCTCGCCACAAGAGTTCAAAGTAGATCCAGTAGGTTGATTCGTTCGCTCCATATTTATTTTCATATTTTATTAGTGCCATATACATTTGCCTCGCGCTAAGTGAGCCGTTGGCTAACCAAGGTGACAATCCGGTAGAAAATTTATCTCCCCATAAGGCATTACGTGTTTGCTTGTAGCGACTAGGAGAAGTGCTACTGAAATAACTAGTTAACGCTGTAGTCGCTGTTTGTGAAAACCATGCGCCCATTGGCTGCAAATCATTGTATATGTCCGTGCATAAGGGTAATTTACATTGCACCGAAGTAGGAAAATGTAGTGGGCTTCCCATGGTTGGATGGACCGCAACGCTAGATTCCACAAGCTTTCTAAAGCGGCTAAAGGTGTCGGGAGTGTCGTCAATTTGAAAGGGTAACTGCTCTTTTGCAAACAGCGTATGGTTGGACTTATGCCAAAAGTTGATCCCCCGTACTTGCTGTGTCAATTTACGCAGTGCTAATGACTCATTCCATCCGAATTGGTTGGCAATGGCGATATCACTCACTTTATGCTCTCGTATTATGCGAACTAAATCTTCTATGCTGTCTGCGAAATAGAGGTTGTGCCCTTGGCGCGATAGTTCATCGGCGAGGCATTTAAGCGTTTGCCCTCTAAACGAACATACGCTTTTGGAGACGTCTTGTTTTGGATAAGCGTTGTAGCTAGCACCGACGAGCTCATTTAGTGGCGTATAGATGAAAATAAGCTGCTTACAATGTTGGCAAAGTCGTTGCAGCAACTCATTGTCGGCGATTCTGAGATCGTTACTAAATAGATATAAGCCCGTAGACATAGGTTCATCATGTGAGTGTTCTATGTTTAGTGATACGGAATTAACAGTGAGTTCGATCGTTTTAGCGAAGACAGGTGTGTAAATCAGCTACAATGGAAGCAATTAAACAGTGCAAAAGGAGTTTTTATCATGTTCAAAAGGATATTGGCGATAACGTTATTATTATCTAGTAATCAGTTAGTTGCACAAACCGCGGTGTACAAATGTGTTATTGATGGGGTTGTAAGCTACTCACAATTACCCTGTAGCCAAGATGCGCAAAAGCTTGATGTCAAAACGCTAGTCGATAAACAACAAGTAATGACCTCAACGCCGGCAGATTCAGGTATTACGAACTACATAGATAACCGAGCCATATCGCGTGAGTTAGCGCAAAGCAAAGACAAAATAGATACCTACTCATTGCAGATGAGGCAGGAGTTAACTGAGCTCGAAGCCCAAGCTAACGGTCAGCGCAAGAATCTTGCCGGTGCTGAACGAGAAAAGGCGATAGCAACACAAATGCAATCAAGCATCGATCATTACCAAGCGTTGATAAACAGAGAGCAACTTAATATCGATCGTCTTCTTCTCAAGCAACAGATGACTGCTGAGCCATCGAATAACGATGATAGCGTTGATGAATACATCAAAATGCAGCGAATTGAGCGGGAGATACGAGAGCATGAAGATAAAATTGAGACCTATCATCAGCAATTAGATTCGGAGCTCAAGGCGTTGAAGATTAAGACCACAGGCCAGTCTGCGAACTTAGTGGCTGCGAAGTTCGATAACGCCAATGCGCAAAGAATGTCAGCAATAACAGCTAAGTACGCAACTTTAATCGACATAGAACAAAAAGCATTGCAACGTCTAACAAACGAGTATGCGCTATTAAAAGCGAAGTAGAATATGGTTCTAAAAAGAACGGTGCCTTAATGGCACCGCTTTTTAATTTAACCCACTTCTGCGATTAGCATCGTTGAATTGAGACTGATCAACTGCGCTTTAGCAAAGAAGTTGAACTCGGTGCTGGTGGTCCAGGTATAGGCACCCATATTCTCGGTAAACACCAAATCACCGTCGGCTAAGGCCGGCATTAAACAGTTATCGCTGATCACATCGATACTGTCACAGGTCGGCCCGGTTAAAACACAGGGTTGCACATCTTCATATGCCAGGCTGTAAAAGCGCTGCTCTGGCTCACCATACACTCGGCCACTAAAGGCGCCGTAGACACCATCGTCCATGTAGTACCAGGTGGTGCCCCCGCGCTTGCTTTGACCCATCACGCTCATGACATGGGTCATAGCCGAAGCAACGATAAAGCGTCCTGGCTCGGCAATAAACTGTACCGTGTCGGGCCAGCTGCTCAAAGCATCGCGTATCGGTGCGCAAAATTCATAGATATCAATGGGCTGTCCTGCGTAGCTCACCGGGAAACCACCGCCAATATCCAAGGTATTCATGGCGCCTAGGCCTTCGGCGACGGCTCCTTCGAAGACTATTTTGCATTGTTCGATAGCATGCACATATTTACCCGCATCCATGGTTTGTGAACCAACGTGAAATGATAAACCACGTACGCGAATGCCTAACTCTTTTGCGCGCTTAAGCAAGGGTAAGGCATCAGCTCTGATCACCCCAAACTTCTTGGACAAGTCAGCGGCCGCATCTTTATTAGGGAAGCTCAGGCGCAGCAATAACTCGACTTGGTCGCGATAGGGCACAAACTTATGCAGCTCATTTTCGCTGTCGAACACAAAGGTGGTACAGCCATAGTTAAGAGCATGCTCTATATCACTTACGCGTTTGATCGGGTGAGTGTGGATCACCTGAGTAGGAGCGACACCCGCCTGAGCCACAAGATCCACTTCGCCGTTCGTGGCTAAATCAAAGCTGCCACCAAGCTCATTTAACGTGTGTACCACATCAATATGAGGCAAAGGCTTAAGCGCATAATGCAAGGCAACATTAGGCAAGGCGTTAGCCAGCTGTAAATAATTTTCACGCACTTGGTTTAGATCAAGCACCAGTAATGGGGTGCCGTGTTGCTTCGCAAGGGCGGTGCATAGAGAAAGGTGCTCGTTGTTTGTAGCAAAAGGCTGAGCAAAGGTAGAAACCGACATCATAACTCCAAAAGTTAATTTGGATAGTTACTCTTTCGCCTTGGCAAGAAATGCTGTACTAGGATTGGCTATCTAATAAAAGTGGCGCAATAATAGCCAAATTATTGCGCCACGCAAGCAAAATTTTTAAAAATTTTATCGCTCTATTTCAGCTGTTTATTCAGCGATATCGAAAGTAACCTGGGCGTCTTCACCGGCTACTACAGTCACGTCCTGAGTAGAGTACAGAGTAACTTCTTCATTCAGTACTTCAGCGTCGTCAAGGTGTGCCGTACAAGTGTAGGCAAGCTTGTAGCTACCCGCTGCAACGAAGCCGATTTCGAACTCGTTCAGACCGCTTTCTTCATTGAATACCACGTTAGCCGTTGCGATTGGTGCATCGGCAGGTGAGGTTACACCGTCTGCCTCAACATACAGATCTTTAGGCTCAACAACATCACCGCTGTATAGGTAAACTGCATGGCCAAAGGCACCTGTTTCTGGAGCAAAGGCGATGTTGTCGGCTTCACAGCTCGTAATCATGGCTTCTGTTACTAAGCCTTCGATGTCTTCAACATCGGCAAGGTTTTCAAGGCGGATACCGGTAGGTTTAAGGTTCACAACTTCGCTGTTGCTAGGATCAACCAGTGATTTTTTCAGGTCGAACTCAAGAACGAACTGGTTTTCGCCTACCGCTAGGGTGAAGTCGTTGATTTGAATCTCACCAAGACCATCTTTGTTTTTACGGTTAACTACCAAAGGAGCAACGGTATCATCGTTGTATACAATGTGAGAAGTCATCGCGATATTGGCTTCATCACCGTTCACGATATTGGCGCGTAGCCAGTTGTACTGACCCGGCGCTACAACTTCATCATTGATAAGACTGAATACGTCGCTACCGGTGAATTCTAAAAGGTTAACCATTACAGGTTCACCGTCTGCGGTACGGGTTTCGAACATTGGACGTTCGCCGTCGGCACCATTAATGATGATGCTATCAAAAGCTACCCATACTTCTTTTGCATTACTGACAGGCGCATCAGATACACCTAGGCTGAATTGAGCCGTTTCTTCTTCACTCGAAGAACCACCACAACCTGTTAGTAAAGTAGCTGAGATGGCCGTTGCTAGTAATAGTTTATTCATAGTTTTTGATTCCCTTTGTTTGCAGTATTTTTGAGCTTAACAAATGAGGCTGAACAGGCATTTAACAAGCATAAGTCAAAGATTGAAAAGTGCGCTGAAAATGCTATTTAAGTTGCCCAAAGATACTTTTTAGTTCTGTTTTAGCTTTAGCGGTTAAGTATCATACTGAGACAAAACTCGGTTAGCCATCGCACTTTGAGGTGGAATTTTAAGGGAAGTTATATTGAGCAGGGCACTGGTTGGAGATAAAGATCTTGCCGGTCTGTGGGAGTAATGTCACTAGGGTTATGGAAGCGCCCAAGATGTGCCTGAAATAGACACGGCACTTGCATGACGCAGTGCCGTGTTTTTGGGTGTTACTTAACTTCTTTACCCGCCGCCTGTTGGTCGGCATGGTAGCTGGAGCGAACGAAAGGTCCGCAGGCAGCATGAGAAAAGCCAATTTCATCGGCATATTCTTTTAGTGCGTCGAATTCCTCGGGTGGCACATAACGCTTCACCGCCAGGTGGTGCTTCGAAGGTTGCAGATACTGACCCACGGTCAGCATATCAACATTGTGCTCACGTAGATCACGTAACACTTCTTCGATTTCACTCATTTCTTCACCCAAACCAACCATTAGGCCAGATTTAGTACGAACTTCTGGGTGCGCTTCTTTAAAGCGACGTAGCAGCTCTAGTGACCATTTATAATCGGCACCTGGACGTGCCAGTTTATACAGACGTGGCGCGGTTTCCAGGTTGTGGTTGAACACATCCGGCGGTGTTTCACTGAGGATCTCAAGTGCACGTTCCATACGACCACGGAAGTCGGGAACCAGGATCTCTATGGTAATACCCGGGTTGTGCTTGCGAATTTCACGGATACAATCGGCAAAGTGTTGAGCACCACCGTCACGCAGGTCATCACGGTCAACCGAGGTGATCACCACATAGCTTAGCTTCATATCCTTGATGGTCAGTGCTAGTTTTTCCGGCTCTTCGGCATCCGGTTTAAGCGGACGGCCGTGTGCCACATCGCAAAACGGGCAGCGGCGGGTACAGATAGCACCCAAGATCATAAAGGTGGCCGTACCATGGTTAAAACATTCGGACAGGTTAGGGCAGCTGGCCTCTTCACATACCGAATGCAGGCCGTGTTTACGCATGGCTTGTTTAATACCATCGATACGCTCGCTCGACTTAGGCAAACGGATCTTCAGCCACTGTGGCTTGCGCAGCATTTCTTCTTTTTCTGTCGGCAAGACCTTAACCGGGATCAGTGCCATTTTTTGGGCGTCACGAAGCTTTACGCCCGGCTCCATACGTACAGATGATTTTGTCATTCTTTCACTAAACCTTCTTGGTACTCAACCTCTGCAGGATTGAGTCGTTTAATTAATTGCTGCACCAGTCCTTGTCCGGCGCTTTCAACGCTTTGTGGACCGCCTAAGTCTTTACATTGCACCATTTGCAGGCCGGCGTAACCACAAGGGTTAATGCGTAAAAATGGGCCTAAATCCATATCGACATTTAAGGCCAGCCCATGGAAGGAGCAACCACGGCGTACACGCAGGCCTAGCGAGGCAACCTTGGCTTCATTCACGTAGACGCCCGGGGCATCTTTTTTGGCATAGGCTTCGACGCCATATTCTTGCAGGCAATCGATAATGCTTTCTTCGAGCCAGGTTACCAGCTCGCGTACGCCAATTTTCAGGCGGCGTAAGTTAAACAGTACATAGAGCATTTGCTGGCCCGGGCCGTGATAGGTCACCTGGCCGCCGCGATCGACCTGAACCACAGGAATATCACCCGGCATCAGCAGGTGTTCTTCTTTACCGGCCTGGCCCTGGGTAAATACGGGATCGTGCTCAACCAGCCAGATTTCATCAGCACTTTGCTCATCGCGCACATCGGTATATTCCTGCATGGCATGCCAAATGGGCATGTATTCTTGGCGTCCTAGCTGGCGAACAATTAGATTACTCACTGCGTGTCCTCTGTGGTGCTGTTAAAGCACGTAGCGGACATGCTCAAGGCTGCCCAGCTCAGTGTAGATAATTTCGATATGCTCTTTTGATGTTACGGTCGCAATCAGGGTGACCGACTCGTAGTTACCCTTGCTACTGGGCTTGGTTCTTGGCGCGTAGTCGCCCGGAGCATGTTCTTGCATAACTGTAAGTACTTGCTCAGTTAATTCTACGTTAGCAAGGCCCATTACCTTAAAGGTAAACGGACAAGGAAACTCTAGATACTCATCAAACTTGGTGTCTTTAACCGGATTGACCATAATGCTTGACCCTCATTTACAGCACAGGACGCAGACAAACTAATGGGCTCATTAGTTCACAATGGCGCATATTCTAGCATTTTTTAGCGCAAAAAAAACGCCCCTCAATAGGGGCGCTTATTCTGGATTAGGCCAGTTGTAAGTATATTTCTACTTACTCAATGATTTGCAAGCGTAAGTAGTCGTAGATCTTGCTGAAAAAACCACCTTCTTCAACACTTTCCAGAGTGACTAAAGGATAGCTGGCAATGTCTTCACCGGCTAGCTGCAGGTATAAGGTACCTACCTTAGTGCCCTTGGCCAGTGGCGCTTCCAATGTAGTATCAAGCTCGAAGTTGGCTTCCAGGTTCTTTTGTTGACCACGCGGAATAGTGATTGGTGTGCTCTCTAAAATACCCAGAGAAACGATTTCCTTATCACCCATCCAAATACGTTGCTCGGCAAACTTGTCACCGGCTTGATACGGAGTGATGGTTTCAAAAAAGCGGAAGCCGTAGTTAAGCAGCTTTTTGCTTTCAACCTTACGGGCACGCTCAGAGCTGGCACCCATGATCACAGCGATTAAGCGCATATCGCCCTTGGTCGCTGAAGAAACCAGGCTATAGCCGGCATCATCGGTATGACCGGTTTTAATGCCGTCTACCTCAAGGCTTTGATCCCATAACAGACTGTTACGGTTGAACTGCTTAATGCCGTTATAGGTAAAATCTTTTTCTTTATACAGGGCATACTCGTCCGGCACATCACGGATCAAGGCGGCACCTAGGGTCGCCATATCGCGTGGCGTGGTGTAATGCTCGTTGGTGTCTAGGCCGTGGCTGTTAATAAAGTGGCTGTTGCTCATGCCTAGTTTTTCCGCATGCGCATTCATTAAATCGGCAAATGCTGATTCGCTGCCGGCAATATGTTCGGCCATGGCTACACAGGCATCGTTGCCAGATTGAATTATGATACCGCGGTTAAGATCTTCAACACTGACCTGTTTACCTACTTCGATAAACATTTTTGATGATTCTGGGAAATTCTTTGCCCAAGCATTTTCACTGACCGTCACCATATCGGTGGGAGCCAGGTTGCCTGCGGCGATTTCTGTACCTACCACATAACTGGTCATCATTTTCGTTAAACTGGCCGGTGCCAATTTGGTATCGGCTTCGCCTTCAGCGATTACTTTGCCTGTGGTGAAGTCAACCAGGAAATAACCCTTGGCATTAACCTCAGGAGCTGCGGGGATAATTTGGGCGTTAGCGGTAAAAACGGCGCTAGCACATAGCAGTCCACTTAAGCCTTTTAGAAGAGAATGTTTAATTGATTTCATTATGCTTGTTTAATCTGTTTTGGGTGAAAGTGCGGTTAGGGTGTTATCTTAAAGGGCTTGGTCGTCATAAAGCAAGAAAGCTTGGGCAAACCTAGTACTTTTTAATTGCTCTAATAACGTCTTAGCCTGTTGCTCGTCGCTTATTGGACCTAAGCGAAGGCGAAAAATTCCATCTTTGTGCTGTTTTATATGGGTCGGGACGTGATAATCCTGCTCTAGCTGCAGTGCCAGCGCCTGAATATTCGCCAATTGTGACCCGGCAGCAACTTGTATGTATTTGGTGCGCGGCTTTGCGTCGGCAAGGGTAATGGCTTCGAGCTTAACCTTGGCTGTACCCTTTAAGTGATAACCCAGTTTATACGCCGCAGCGTAGGATAAATCGATAATACGGTCTTCATGGAAAGGGCCGCGGTCGTTAACTCGTACCACCACGCTTTGACCATTGTCGATATTGGTGACGCGTACAAAGCTAGGTAGCGGCAAGGTTTTATGGGCCGCGGTCATGGCAAACATATCGTACACCTCGCCGTTGGAGGTGTGATAGCCGTGAAATTTGCGCCCGTACCAGGAGGCGATACCGCTTTGGGTGAAACCGGTTTCATCAAATATAGGCACATATTGCTTGCCCCTGACTTGGTAAGGACGATTCGCCGCGGCGCTTTTCGCTTCGTCGGTGACCACAGCGTCTTGTAGTTCTAAGTCCGAGGGGTGACGCAAAGGCGCGGCATCATGCTCCATCTGATAGCGGCCGGATTGACCCTTGCTCGGGGCGCTGCCGGGTGAACTACAGGCGGTGATAATGAAACTAAGTAAGACGATAAAAAGCGCGCGTAAGGCCATTATTTATTCAACATCCGTTTTTCCGTGGCGATACTCATTATGATGCCAAAGCCTGCGAGCAGTGTCACCATAGATGTGCCGCCGTAACTGATCAGCGGCAACGGAACACCCACCACAGGCAATAAGCCAGATACCATGCCGATATTTACAAAGACATAGACAAAGAAGGTCAGGGTCAGAGCACCGGCCAATAGTTTACCGAAGGCTTCCTGAGCATTCACGGCGATATAGAGGCCGCGGGCGATAATAAAGAGGTAGACACCGAGCAGGAATAAGACGCCGATAAGGCCAAACTCCTCGCTCAGTACCGAGAAGATAAAGTCGGTATGGCGCTCGGGTAGAAACTCCAGTTGCGACTGAGTGCCTTGCAGCCAGCCCTTGCCCTCAATACCACCTGAGCCTATGGCGATTTTCGATTGAATAATATGATAACCCGAGCCTAAAGGGTCACTTTCCGGATTGAGGAAGGTGAGTACCCGCTGCTTTTGATAGGCGTGCATGCCATAGTGCCAAAACAGCGGCGCACCGGCGCCGACTAATACCGCTAAAGAGCCGATCAGGCGCCAACTGACGCCAGCTAAAAACAGCACAAAGATGCCTGAGCTGGCGATCAGAATCGAGGTACCTAAATCAGGCTGCTCCTTAATGAGCAAGGTCGGTACCATGACGATCACCAAACCGATAAAGAGGTTGCTTAATTTCGGCGGTAAATGGTTGCGACCAATATACCAGGCGACGCACATGGGCACCGCCAGTTTCATGATTTCCGAGGGTTGAAAGCGAATACCTATATTCAGCCAGCGCTGCGCGCCTTTGGAACTGACACCGACAAAGAGCACGGCGACCAACATTAACGTGCCCACCAGATAGACGGGGATCACCACGCGTTTTAGGGTGCTTGGCGAGACTTGTGCACAGATCATCATGGCAATAAAGGCGCCGCCCATGCGGGTGCTGTGGCGCATCATCATGCCGGTATCCTGGCCACTGGCGCTATACACTATGGCTAAGCTACCTGCCATCATAGCTAACAGTGCCAAAAACAGCGGCAGGTCGATATGTACACGCTGCCAAATAGAAACCTTATTGGTGACTGGCGTCATGACTGCGGCTCCTTCTTGCCTTGGCTAATGGGATTGGCGAGGAAATAATAATCCATTACCTGACGGGCAATAGGTGCCGCCACCGAAGCGCCGCCACCGGTGTTTTCCACAATAATGGTGACCACGATTTGCGGGTCGTTAAAGGGGGCAAAACCCACATAGATGGCGTTGTCGCGATGACGCTCTTTAAGTTTATCGGCTTCGTAACGCTCACCCTGGGCTATGCTGACTACCTGCGCCGTCCCGGTCTTACCGGCCGGATCGTAGGTCGCACCTTTAAAGGCTTTATGTGCCGTACCTGTGATCTTGGTCACGGTATTATGCATGGCGTCGAGGGCAACTTGCCAGTGTCTAGGGTTGTTCAAGACTATGGGTGGCTTTTCATCATTATTGATTACTTCTACTTGCTCATCGCGGCGCAGCGCTTGTGCCAGATGCGGCGGATGGTGTTTGCCCTTATTCACCAGGATATTAATGGAGTTGGCGATTTGAATCGGCGTTGCCGTCCAGTAACCCTGACCTATGCCCACTGAGATGGTATCGCCGCGCCACCAGGGCTCGCGGAAACGTCCTTCTTTCCATTCCCTGGTAGGTAAAATGGCGGTGGTTTCTTCTTTAATATCTATACCAGAGAGATCGCCAAAGCCAAATTGCGCCATAAAGTCGCTGATCTTGGTGATGCCGGCGCGATAGGCGATATCGTAAAAATAGGTGTCGCACGACTCTTCGATGGCCTTATACACATCAACATGGCCATGACCCCAGCGGCGCCAGTCACGCCATTTATGCTCAACATTGGGAATTTGGAAAAACCCTGGGTCGAACATCTTGGTTTGCTCTGTCACTAATCCTTCTTCCATGCCGAAAATCGCCATATGCGGTTTGATGGTTGAAGCCGGAGCGTAGCGCCCCTGAGTAGCGCGGTTGATAAGCGGTCTGTCTGGATTTAACAGGGCCTTGTAGTCCGCCGAGCTGATGCCGTGAACAAAGAGGTTAGGGTCGTAGCTGGGGTTGGAATACAGGGCCAGGATGCCACCGGTTTTCGCATCCAGGGCGATTACCGTACCGCGCTTATCTTCCATGCTCAATTGAGCGATTTGTTGCAGGCCAATGTCTAAGGTCAGTACCAGATCTTTACCCGGCACAGGCGCGGTTTCATCCAAACTGCGCAGCACGCGGCCGCGGTTATTGATCTCCACCGATTGCGAGCCCACTTCACCGTGCAATTCGGTTTCATAAAATTTTTCTAAGCCCAATTTACCGAAGTCGCGGGTGGCGCGGTAGTTGGTGGCTAAGTCTTCGGCCTCAAGCTGTGCCAGCTCCTTTTTATTGAGCTTGGCCACATAACCCAGGGCATGGGTTAAGGTATCGCCGTAGGGGTAATGGCGAGCCAGTCGGGCTTCTATGCTAAAGCCGGGAAATTTATGTTGATTGACGGAAAAAAGCGCTACCTCTTTTTCATCAAGGCGGCCTTTAAGCACCTGGCTTTTAAAGCGGCGGTTATGACGTATATCGTCTAAAAATTCTTCTTTTTGTTGCTCGCTAATGCTGATCAGTTTACCAATTTCATCAAGTGCGGCATCGAGATCATCCACCTCTTCGGGGATCACCTCCAGGTTATACACGGGCTTGTTTTCCGCCAGCAGATTGCCATTACGGTCATAAATAAGGCCGCGGTTGGGCGCTATGGGGATCACATTAATGCGGTTATCGTTCGAGCGTGTTTGATAGGTTTGGTGCGAAACTATCTGTAAGTTATACAGGTTTGAAATAAGTATCGCGACCATGATCAAGACAAAAACAAAGGCGGTAAAGGCCCGCCGCGCAAACAAATTGGCCTCGGCGGAATGGTCGCGGATCGGAGTGCGTTTACGCAGCATGGGTTCTTATTATTCTCGGTGATAAGGATGGTTGTTGTTTAAGCTCCAGCCCCGGTACAGGCTTTCGGCTACAATAATGCGAACCAAGGGATGTGGCAAGGTCAAATTCGATAGCGACCATTTTTGTTCCGAGCGGGCGATACACTCGGGCGCCAGGCCTTCTGGGCCGCCGATCAATAAGCTGACATCACGGCCATCAAGCTGCCACTTTTCCATGGCTTTGGCCAATTGATGGGTGTCCATGGCCTTGCCCGTCACCTCCAGAGTGACTATGCGGTTGCCCTTAGGGATGGCGGCCAGGGTACGCTCACCTTCTTGCTGCAAGATGCGTTTAATATCGGCATTCTTGCCGCGCTTACCGGCGGGGATCTCGACCAGCTCTAAGGCCATATCTTTGGGAAAGCGGCGCTGATATTCGCTAAAGCCCGCTTCAACCCAAGCAGGCATCTTGGTGCCCACGGCGACCAATTGGATCTTCACCGCTTAACCCCAGAGTTTTTCTAACTGGTAGAAGTCGCGGGTTTCGTCTTGCATAACATGGACGATTACATCGCCAAGGTCGACCAATACCCACTCACCCACGTCCTGACCTTCTTGGCCGATCACGTCGAGGTTATGTTCTTTGGCTTCTTTAGCTAGATGGCGAGCAATAGATTGTACCTGGCGTTTGGAGTTACCAGAGCACACCACCATGTAGTCGGTAATGTCTGAGCTTTCGCGTACGTCTAAGGTGATCACGTCGCGGGCTTTCATGTCATCAATTTTGTCTAATGCAAAGTCAAGGAGTTCGTTGGTTTGCAAAATACACTCTCTGTTTAATCAAATTCATTTAAGCGGGTGATGTTATCACTTTTAACCGGCCATATACAGGCGCTTATCGCGTATATATTGGCTCACCGCCGCGGGTATTAAATCTTCACAGGGCTCTCCACGTTGCAAGCGCTCGCGCACCAAGGTTGAAGAGACAGCCCGTTGCGGCCCGGCTAAAAAGTAAACCAGTCCCGCTTGTTTAGACTCCAGCGCCGAACCTTGGTTGCATTGGTGCTGGTTTAAATAGGCCTGCAACTGAGGCGAGGGGGACAGATGCTCGTCGGGGCGCTGATACACCACCAGATGACATAACTCGAGAATGTCGCGCCACTGGTACCAAGAATCAAAGCCGTTAAAGGAGTCCATACCCAACAAAAACAAAATGGGTTCCTGCGTCCGACCGCTGGCGTTGAGTTCGCTGCGCAATTCTTGCAGGCTCAATAAGGAATAAGAGGGGCCGCTGCGGTGCAATTCGCGCTCGTCTATGGCAAAGCGGGGCTCGGCGGCAATGGCGAGTTTCAGCATTGCCAACTTATCGGCATTGTCGATACCGCTTGCCTGTTTATGTGCGGGAACCCGATTGGGCATAAAAAATAGGGTGTTACCGCCGAAGTGCTCAAGGCACTGCTCGGCCATATTCAGGTGAGCAAAATGCACCGGATCAAAGGTGCCGCCAAATAACAACATGCTTACTCCACAAAGCTAGGTGCGGCAAAAGGCAGTGCCCGGCAAAAGCTGACGCTGATATGGGCCAACATGGGGTAAGGAGAGCCCAGTTTGCCACTTTTGTAGGCGCTATCGAAATCGGCCAGCAGGTCGAGCAACGCACTTAGGTGTTCGCTGCGCAGGCGCTGCAAGGCCTGGCTGTACATACCTTGTTGGTTTTTCCATATGGCCAGCTGTTTGCAGGCGCTGTTAAAGTCTTGCCCGTTTTGTTGCAAGCTCAGCAGCTTTTGTAATTGCTGCGCTTCCTTGGTCAGGGCCCAGGCAATGGCGGTGGGCTCGGTATTATCGTTTTGCAACCGGGTTAATACCTGGATGGCCTTAGTGCTGTCGCCCAGCAAGATGGCATTGGCCAAATCGAAAATATCGAACTTGTTTTGATTCAGTAAGGTTCCGAGCAGGGTATGGCCATTAATGGCGCGCTGCCCATAGAGCAGGGAGAGCTTTTCCAGCTCCTGATAGCAGGCCAGCAGGTTGCCTTCCGTGGTGTCGAGCAACACCTGTTTAGCATCTCCTTCGAGGTTTAACTGCAGGCGACGGCAATGGCCGTCGAGCCAGCGGCGCAAATGATTGCCGCTTAAAGGGTAGCAGGGGATAAAGAGGCCCTGCTGATCTAGAGCCTTAAACCAGGCGCTGCGCTGGATTTCTTGCGATGCCTTCATGCCGTGCAGGACGATAACACAATCCGGGTTAGGGGATTGCACATAGCCTTTTAGGTGCTCGGCTCCGGTTTTGCCCGGTTTTTGCCCCGCCATATCCACTTCAATCAGGGTGCGGGCGCTAAAGAGCGACATACTTTGATAATGGGCGTCCAGCTCTAGCCAATCGAATTGCGCCCCGGCGCTCAGCTTAATGACTTCATCGAAGCCCTGTTGCTTGGCGCTGTGGCGAATTTGCTGCACGCATTCACTGACTTGAAAGGGCTCCTCGCCAAAGACCATGTAAAATGGCGCTAACCCTTTTTGTAGTTGTTGCGGCAGTTGATTGGCGTAGACGCGCATTAGAGCTGGGCCAACTCACGAACGATGCGACGACTGGCCTGTTTGCGCAACTCATCGAGCAAGATGGTCATCTCATTGGCCTTAGCCAGGGCATTATCCGGGTCATCCTGATAATTACGATAGAGCTCAAAGTATTGCTCAATTGGCTCGGCGTTGGCGCGCTCTAAGCGATAGGAAACCGAATAAATCAGCTCATATTCTGCTACCTGGCCGTTTTTAAACAGCGATAGTACGCGTCTGTCGAGACTATCGGCTTTTAGAGTGAGTGTCGGGGATTTAGCACTAAGATTTTGGTTTACCAGCACATTGCTGTGCTCAAGCTCCTGCAATACCTCGGCAAAAAGGGCCGAGTTAGGGTCCTGCGCTGTGACTTCTAAGGTCATAAGCTCTTCAGGCAGGTCGGAAGCTCGTTTAAGATGAAAGCCGCAGCCGCTTAGCATAAGCGCTAAGCAGCCGAGGATCATAAGGTTGAGCAAACGCGATGGGGCGAACATCTTAGTTCGCCACCACGTTAAGCACTTTGCCTTTAATATAAATCACTTTACGCACAGTCAGGCCTTCGGTGAATTTCTGTACATTGGCATCGGCAAAAGCAGCTTGCTCTACCGCTTCTTGGCTGGCATCCGCCGCAAGAGTCAGTTTCGCACGTACCTTACCATTGATCTGGACCACGACCAGCTTTTCACTTTCAACCATAGCTGATTCATCGGCAACCGGCCAAGTAGCGTCAAGCACATCGCCTTCTTTGCCCAAGTCTTGCCATAGCTGGTGCGACAAGTGCGGGGTGATAGGCGCAAGCATGATCAACATGGCTTCTAGGGCTTCGTTGGCCACCGCTTTGTCACCTTCATCCGCTAATGGTGCCTTGATCAGCTTGTTAGACAGCTCCATCACGGCGGCAATGGCGGTGTTGAAGGTTTGACGGCGCTCTAGATCGTCGGTGATCTTGGCGATCGCCTTGTGCAGTTCACGACGCAGTTCTTTTTGCTCTTTCGAAAGCGAAGCAACATCTAACGCCACAAAGCCGGCTTTTTTCACGTCTAGCGCATATTTGTAAACACGCTTAATGAAGCGGTGCGCACCTTCTACGCCCGAGTCTGACCATTCCAGGGTTTGCTCTGGTGGCGCAGTGAACATCATAAACAAGCGCACGGTATCGGCACCGTATTGATCGATAACATGCTGCGGGTCGATACCGTTATTTTTCGACTTCGACATCTTGCTCATACCGGCGCTTTCTACCGGCTGGCCGTCGTCTTTGTGCCATGCCTTGATGATGCGGCCCTTGTCGTCTTTTTCGGTTTCAACGTCAGTGGGTGAAATCCAGATATCGCCGCCTTTTTCATCCTTACGGAAGTAGGTTTCAGCAAGTACCATGCCTTGACACAGCAGGCGCTCGAACGGCTCGTCAGAATTAACTAGACCGAAGTCACGCAATAGCTTGTGGAAGAAGCGCGCATACAATAGGTGCAAGATCGCGTGCTCGATACCGCCAATGTATTGGTTTACCGGTAGCCAGTAGTTGGCTGCACCCGGCTCTAACATGCCTTCATCGTAGCGCGGGCTACAATAACGAGCATAGTACCAAGACGACTCCATAAAGGTATCGAAGGTATCTGTTTCGTGGAACACGGTTTCGCCGTTAATGGTAGCCTTGGCCCACTCTGGATCTGATTTGATCGGCGAAGTTACACCGTCCATGACTACGTCTTCTGGCAGACGCACCGGCAGCATGTCTTCAGGCGCGGCCAGCTCAGAGCCATCTTCTGTGTTCAACATAGGAATTGGTGAGCCCCAGTAACGCTGACGGCTTACACCCCAGTCACGTAGGCGGAAGTTAACCTTGCGCTCACCCACGCCAAGCGCGGTTAGCTTGTCGGCGATGGCATTGAAGGCGCCATCAAAATCCAGGCCATCGAACTCGCCAGAATTAACCAGCGTGCCTTTTTCCGTGTAGGCGGCTTTTGAAAGGTCACACTCATCGCCTTCGTTTGCTGCGATAACCTGTTTGATATCAAGGCCGTAAGCCGTTGCAAATTCAAAGTCGCGCTGATCGTGTGCCGGTACGGCCATAACTGCGCCTGAACCGTAATCCATCAATACGAAGTTGGCGATCCAGATTGGCACTTCCTGACCCGTTAATGGGTGGATGGCGTACAAACCTGTGGCAATACCCTTTTTCTCCATGGTGGCAACATCGGCTTCGGCCACCTTGGTGTTTTTACATTCTTCAACGAAGGCTGCTACCTCGGCATTGGCTGCCGCTGCTTCCTGGGCAATCGGGTGCGCTGCGGCCACGGCCACATAACTCACGCCCATAAAGGTATCCGGACGGGTAGTGTAAACGCTGAATTCACCCTGGCCATCGGCACGTTTAAAGGTGATATCTACGCCTTCTGAGCGGCCAATCCAGTTACGCTGCATGGTGCGTACCTGCTCAGGCCAGTGCTCTAGCTTGTCTAAGTCATCCAGCAACTCTTGTGCATAGTCGGTGATCTTAATAAACCACTGCGGAATTTCTTTTTGCTCAACCACCGCGCCTGAACGCCAACCTTTACCGTCGATAACCTGCTCGTTGGCAAGTACGGTTTGGTCTACCGGATCCCAGTTAACTGTTGACATCTTCTTGTAAACCAAGCCTTTTTCGTAAAGCTTAGTGAAGAACCACTGTTCCCACTTGTAGTATCCAGGGTGACAAGTCGCGATTTCACGATCCCAGTCATAACCAAAACCAAGCAGTTTTAGCTGGTTGCGCATGTAATCGATATTTTGATAGGTCCAGTTAGCCGGCGCCGTGTTGTTTTTAATCGCGGCGTTTTCAGCAGGTAGACCAAAAGCATCCCAACCCATAGGCTGCATTACGTTTTTACCTTGCAGGCGCTGGAAGCGAGAAACTACATCACCAATGGTGTAGTTGCGCACGTGACCCATGTGCAGTCGACCACTGGGGTAGGGGAACATGGAGAGACAGTAAAACTTCTCTTTTGAGTCGTCTTCTGTGGCTTTAAATACCTTGTTTTCTTCCCAGTATGACTGGGCTTTCGCTTCAATTTCCTGCGGGTTATATTGCTCTTGCATCTACTCTTCCAGACTTCTTGCAAAATGATGACAAATTTGCCCGATAGCATACCCCAAATCTATGGTTAATCACAGCAAGGGACAGGCTTTTTTGTCGCCATTATTGAATTGTGGGCAGGCAGGCTATAGTTAACTAGTAGGGGTAAAAATTATGCAAGGAGTTAATATGGCAGATTATCGACAATGGTTATCCGAATTTAGCGATTGGCTAAAGGATGTAAACGACCATGAAGTCAAAGATATGGTGGCCACCTTTTTAGAGTCTAAGCAGGCGCTAAAGGATTTAAGCAAGGATAAGTACGAAGAATATAAGCGTTATTTGGCTCGGGATATAGACCACCTTATCGAGCACGAGAACTATTACAACTCATTGGCCTGGCAGGAGCTTAAGGAGAGCCTCTGGTTTGAGTTATCCCATATCGAAGACAAGTCCCAGTTGGAGTGGCAGGCGTTGAGCCAAGACTTTAAACATAAAGGGGTTTATCATAGCGGAGAATGGATAGCCATGGGCACCTTAGTGTGCCAAAATTGCCATTCTAAGGTAGATGTTTACCACCCCAGTGAAATTCTGCCCTGCACCGAGTGCGGCGGCATTCACTTTAATCGTCAGGCGCTGCAGCCATAGCCGATTTTAGCGGCGTTAAAAATAACAAGGGCCCGGCTATGGGCCCAGCAAAAGACGTGTTGTATGAAACATAAAACATCAGGCGTGGTCAGCACCTTAAGTGCTTGCGCTCTTGCGCCGCAAATTTCCGAAAATCATATTCGTACTTGTCTCACTCATCCTTACCCCGAAGAGCTGCCTTTTATCGGCCAAAAGCGTGCCGACAGTGCCCTTGATTTTGCCTTGGGTATGCACTTGCCGGGGTACAATGCTTATGTGATGGGCGAGCCGGCTCTGGGTCGTTACACCCTGGTGCAACACAAGCTGCAACAGTATGCCAAGGACAGGGAAACCCCCAGAGAATGGTTGTACGTAAACAACTATCAGGATCACCGTGAGCCTATTGCTATCTTGATGAACCCGGGTGAAGGGCAGGTTCTGGTGGACGATATTGACGCCGTGCTTGAGGAAATTCTCGATACCTTTCCTGCTGCCTTTGACAACCCTGGCTATCAGCGCAAGAAAAAGTCCATCGACCGCGAATTTGAAGACAAATACGAAGATGCGCTGGCCCATGTAGAAGAGCTGGCCAATGAACACAGCGTGGAGCTGATTGAAGATCAAAACAACGTTGGCTTTGTGCCCATAGTGAACAATCAACGTTTAAGTGATGAGCAATTCAGTGCCCTGGACGAGCACACTCAGGAGCGCTTTATCAACGCCATTACTGAGCTCGAAGATGCCTTAATCGATGCCCTGATCGAGCTGCCGAAATGGAAACGTGAGTCGAGCGAAGCGCTGCGTAAGCTGAAAAAGGCCACCGCAGAGGCGGCCATTAAGCCGTTACTGCGTGAATTGGAGCACAAATACGCCACCCATATCGGCGTATTACGCTATCTAAAAGACCTGCGCTCGGAGCTGGTGGATACAGTACTGGAATGGCTCGATGAAGAGCAGAGCAATGACAAGAGCGAGGAGGAGTATGACCGCAAGGAAATGCTTACCGAATTCTTTGCTCCTAACCTTTTGGTGCCCTACAAGGAGCACGATGCCGCACCGGTAATTTACGAGCCGAATCCCACCTTTGGTAATCTTTTTGGCAAGATTGAATATTCTACCTCGCAAGGCTCTTTGGTGACCAGTTATCGCAGTATTCAGCCCGGCGCCTTGCACCGTGCCAACGGCGGCTATCTGATTATGGATGCCGAGAAGGTGATGGCCAATGCCCAGGTATGGGATGGCTTAAAGCTGAGTTTAAAAACCCACCAGATCAAAAATGATTTGCCCTATCAGGACAGCTCTGTGGGCAGCAGCTTTACCCTGCGCCCCCAGCTTATTCCCCTGGATGTAAAAGTGCTTTTGTTGGGCTCTCGCGACCTCTACTACGCACTTAACGAATACGATGAAGAGTTTGCCGAGCACTTTAGGGTGCTGGCGGACTTTGATTTCTACCTGCCGGGCACGGACAAATACCAGTATCAGTTTATTACCAAGGTGCAGGAATATTGCCGCGAGACCTTAAAAACCGAAGTGAATTGCGATGCCATGTCACTTTTGCTGCGTTTTAGCCACCGTCAGGCCGAACATCAGCAAAAACTCTCGGCGCGTTTTGCCGATGTGATGGAGTTGGTGGCAGAGGCCAGCTATTACGCCCGTCAGGACCGCAGCGAGCAGATCCACGCCACTCATGTACACGAGGCCCTGGCCGGCAAGGAATACCGCACCGGGCAAATGAGTGAACATATGCTCAGCGATATCCGCGAAGGTCATATTTTGATTGCCACCGAGGACAAGGCGGTGGGCATGGTCAATGGTCTTACCGTGTTGCACGTGGGTGATACCTCATTTGGTACCCCGGCGCGCATCAGTGCTTCCGTCTATGCTGGCAGTGATGGTGTTATCGATATCGAGCGCGAGGCCGAGCTGGGTAAGGCGATTCACTCTAAAGGGGTGATGCTGTTGACAGGTTATTTGGGTAGCAAGTATGCCCAGGATTTCAGCCTGACCCTGAGCGCCAATATTGCCATCGAGCAAAGCTACGGCTATATCGATGGTGACAGCGCGTCTTTGGCGGAATTGTGTGCCCTGGTATCGAGTATTACCCGAGTGCCCATTGACCAGGGCATCGCTATGACCGGCTCGATTAACCAGCGCGGTGAGGTGCAGGCCATAGGCGGTGTGAATGAGAAGATTGAAGGTTTCTTCAAGCTTTGTCAGATGCGCGGCTTAAGTGGTGAGCAGGGGGTGATTATCCCTAAATCGAACTGCTTGAATCTGGTATTAAACCAGGACGTGATCGATGCCGTGGAGCAGGGACGTTTTCATATTTACCCTGTGGCCAATGTCGATGAAGCGCTAAGCCTGCTTACAGGCAAGGAATGCGGCGAGCTAAAAGATGGCGCCTATACCAAGGGCAGTATTCACGACCTGGCCATGACCCGACTGCGCGAAATTGCCGCCATAGTCGGTGGGGAGGATGAAGACGATGCTTAATCTTATTCTTTCGGCCATTATTCTTGTCTTACTGGTCTTGACCATACGTGGGCACCTGCGCAACCGTAAGGTTGCGGCCCTCAACAAGCAGAAGGAAGCCGATTTCTTTGCCAAAAACAAAGAGCAGGAAGGGCTGGAGGAGCTGCCAAGCGGGGTGCAAATCCTGTGGCAGAGTCGCAGCGATGAGGGAGTACAGCCAGAGCCAACATCCAAGGTTTGTGTGCACTATCGTGGCACCTTGCTAGATGGCCGTGAGTTTGACAGCTCCTATAAGCGTGACAAGCCTTTAGATTTTAAATTGAATCAGGTGATCAAGGGCTGGCAGCTAGGGCTGCAACAGATGCGTGTGGGCGATAAGGCCACCTTGTACATCCCCGCCCACCTCGCCTATGGCGACCGTCGCGTGGGGATCATTGAGCCTGCCAGTGCGTTAATTTTTGAGGTTGAGCTACTGCGCCTAGGTTAAATCAGTACTAATCAATAAAAAACCACCGTCCCTGCGTTGGTTTTTTATACCTGCCTTTTGTCGCATTGCGCTGTTGTTCCCCGCCTTGATAGCCTAGTTTTAATGAAGCTGTGCCGTTCACAGAGCCAGCAGCCCAAAGCAATCAACAGGGGATGAAACAATGAAACTAGGTAAACCTTTATGTCAGGCTCTGCTCTTTAGTGCCGTCACTGGCCTAAGTATGCACACCTATGCCGCTTCATTAGCGGCGCAAATCGATACCGTCAATGCCGAGGTAGGAGACAAGCTGATCGAGTGGCGTCGTCACTTACATCAATACCCGGAGCTCAGTAACCGCGAATTTGCAACCGCCAAATATGTCGCCGAACATCTCGAAAGTTTAGGCCTAGAGGTACAAACGGGCATCGCCCACACCGGGGTAGTGGCAAAAATTAAGGGTGGTAAAAGTGGTCCCTTGATAGCGCTGCGCGCCGATATGGATGCGCTGCCGGTGACCGAGCAGGTGGACTTGCCCTTTGCCTCAAAGCAAACAGCCACTTACCGTGGTGAAGACGTGGGTGTAATGCATGCCTGTGGCCATGACGCTCACGTCGCCATCTTAATGGCGGTGGCACAGTCGCTGGTGGCCTTAAAGGATGAACTTGCCGGCGATGTACTCTTGATCTTTCAACCCGCCGAAGAAGGGGCGCCTCAAGGCGAGGAGGGTGGTGCCGAGTTAATGTTGAAAGAAGGTTTGTTTGCGCAAAAGCCCGAGGCGGTATTCGGCCTGCATGTAACCTCATCCCTTAACAGCGGCCAGATAGGGTTGCGCTCTGGGCCACTGATGGCCAGCTCGGATGCCTTTAGTATCAAGGTCAGTGGCCGTCAAACCCATGGTTCGAGGCCGTGGAATGGCATAGATCCAATCGTGGCCTCCAGTCAGATCATTATGGCCACTCAAACCATAGCGTCACGTCAGGTAGATGTGACCAAGGCACCTTCGGTTATTTCCTACGGTGCCATTAAAGGGGGTGTGCGCAATAACATTATTCCCGATGAGGTGGAAATGGTCGGCACCATTCGCACCTTTGATCAGGATATGCGCGCCGACATTAAAAAACGCTTACAACATACTGCCGAATTGACTGCACAAGCCGCAGGTGCCAAGGCCGAGGTGCATATAGACCATGGCTATCCGGTGACTGTGAATAACCCCGAACTCACGGCGAAGATGATGCCTACCCTGGAGCAAGCGGCGGGTAAGGATAATGTCATTATCACTGATCTGATCACAGGTGCCGAGGACTTTTCCTACTACGCCCTAGAAACGCCGGGAATGTTCTTTTTCTTAGGGATCACTCCAGCCGAGCAAAACGCAAAAACGGCGCCAAGCAACCATTCGCCACACTTCTATATTGATGAGCAGGGGTTGCCGCTAGGCGTGAAGGCCCTCACTAATCTGGTGTTTGATTACCTGGATAAGTGATACTGAAATAGGAAAGTGAAAAGGCGCTATTAAGCGCCTTTTTTACTTCGGTAAGTAATGCCCATACTAACCAGGGCAAAGCCAATCAACAGCAGCCACACCGGCCATGTACCTTGGCGGGCGTAGAAGCTGTCGCCGTCGATAAGCTGTACATCGGTAAGTAATACATCATCAACAAACTGAGGCAGGCTCACCTGCTTTTGTGACAGCGGATCATACACCCCAGTGACCCCTGTGTTGGTAACGCGAACCAGGGGACGCATTAGCTCTAGCGCCCGCATACGTGATATTTGCATATGCTGATGGGGGCCGTGGGAGTCGCCAAACCAGGCGTCGTTGCTGACGGTAAAGAGAATATCCGAGTCACTGCGATAGTTGGCGCGCACTAAATCGGGAAAGACTATTTCATAGCAGATTGCCGGCAAAATATGATAGCCGTTGGCGAGCAGATTATTCTGCACTCGCTCTCCACGGCTAAAGCTCGACATGGGCAAGTCGAACAGCGGCGCTATGGGGC
This sequence comes from Pseudoalteromonas sp. T1lg76, assembly GCF_002964725.1. NCBI lineage: Bacteria > Pseudomonadati > Pseudomonadota > Gammaproteobacteria > Alteromonadales > Pseudoalteromonadaceae > Pseudoalteromonas > Pseudoalteromonas sp. T1lg76. The sequence goes on along the minus strand of NZ_PQCE01000005.1, from coordinate 6,641 downwards.
GCAGGAGATCCTCAAAAGGCACGAACTCGCCTATGGGCAAAAGCTGGTGCTTGCGATAGCGATTTCTATGCAGGTAAGTATATTGACCCTCACTGCTGTCGGCCTCTTGTTTACCCATAACCACAAGCGTGTTGTAGGCCTTGCGGGTGTCATACTGGTAATCCACTATGCCGGTGATAAGGGCGCTGTCGTTAAAGACCGCGGCCTTATCCAAAGAGCGCAGGAAGTCGCCGGCCAGGGACTCCAGTTCGGGCACGGCCGCCTCGGGCCAGACCACCAGATCCGCCTGCCAGTGAGTGCGGGTCATATCCTGGTATTTGAGCATGGTTGGCCAGAAGTTTTCCGGCTCCCAGCGCATGCTTTGTTTGATATTGCCCTGCACCAGAGCCACCGAAAGATGCTTGTTGGCATACTGATTAGCCGGGGCAAAGTATGCACTAAGCGCTATTATAGCCACCAGGGCACAAGTACCAACCAGGGGTTGCCAGGCACGGTTCAAGACTAAGCGAAACAGGCCGTAACCCAGTGCCAATACGACACAGGCGAGACCAAACTCACCGACCAGGGGGGCAAGAATATTAAGCGGTGAGTCGGTTTGTGTATAACCCAGGGAGAGCCAGGGAAAACCGGTTAACAGTGTGCCGCGTAGCCACTCAGCGAACGCGAAACTAAGAATTAGAGGGGCAAACCAGCTGCCGCTGCGACGGTAACACCAGCCGGTAATCGCCAGCGCCAGAGCGGGAAACAGGGCCAGATAGCACACCAATAGGGCCATGACCGCCAAGGAGGCGATAATGGGTAAGCCGCCGAACTCGGCAATGGAAACATGAACCCAGCTAACTCCGGCGCCAAACCAGCCAAGGCCAAAGGCAAAACCATACCGGGCTGCTTTTTTGGGAGTTTGTTGATAGCTGCACCAGCTCAGCACTGCGATGCTGAGAAAGGCGATGGGCCAAATTGAAAATGGGGCATAGGCCAGGGTTAAAACAAGGCCGGCCACGAAGGCCAGCCAGGTTTTATTATCCCTTAGTGCGCCCTTAAGCCGCGTCAGAGTCTTCGCCATCATTCGATTTTGGCAAAGTCACTTGCAGTTGCAAAATACGACGGCTGTCGGAGCTTGTTACCTTAAACTGCAAGGGTGGGATGTCGATGATTTCACCGCGCCCTGGCATATGGCCAAAGGCATGAAGAACAATACCACCTATGGTATCGGCTTCGTTGGTATTGAAATCTGTGTTGAATTTATCGTTAAATTCATCGATAGGAGTGAGGGCTTGCACTGAAAAAACATGTTTGGAAATTTGCTTAATTTGCAGATTTTCTTCCTCATCATCGTGCTCATCTTCGATTTCGCCGACGATAATTTCCAAAATGTCTTCAATGGTTACCAGGCCGGATACACCACCATATTCATCAATGACTATGGCCATATGGTAGCGTTGCTGACGGAACTCGTTAAGCAGGGTGTCAACACGCTTGCTTTCGGGAACAATCACAATCGGGCGTAATACTTCGCGTAAGGTAGGAAGATCGGCTTCCTTATCCATCAGCAGAGGAAGTAAATCCTTCGCCAGCAAGATCCCTTCAATATGATCTTTGTCCTCACAGACCACAGGAAAACGCGAGTGTGACGACTCGATCATCTGCGGTAATTGGTCGAACAAGGGTTTATCGACATCCAGGGTGATCATTTGCGAGCGGGGGATCATGATATCTCGTACTTTGAGTTCAGAGACACCCAAAACACCTTCAATCATTTCCTTGGTTTCAGGATCGATCAGATCGCGCTCCTGGGCATCTGAGATCACTTCTGCCAGCTGTTCCTTATTTTGGGGCTCTCCTTGAAACATCTGGCTAATACGATCTAACCAGGATTTTCCAGAAGAACCCTCTCTACTATGCGAGTTTTCGTCGCTCATTAGCTTTATGCGCTCCAAGTTGAATTAATTCCGATAATGAGACCTAGCTCACTATTGGGATTAACACTCATCATCCCTGTATGGGTCGCTAATATTGATGCTGGCCAGCAAACGTTTTTCCAACGCTTCCATAATCTCGGCATCGGCCTCATTTATATGGTCATAGCCAAGTAAATGCAAGCACCCGTGTACCACCATGTGGGCAAAGTGGTCATGAAATGCCTTATGTTGTTCCAAGGCTTCACCATATACCACTTGCGGGCAAATAATCAAATCACCCACCAAGGGTAATTCGATTCCGGCCGGGGCGTCAAATTCAAAGGATAAGACATTGGTCGGCTTGTCTTTACCACGGTAGCTGTGATTCAGACTTTGGCTTTCCTGCTCGTCGGCAATGCGAATGGTGACCTCTGAGTCGGGCTTCAGCTCATCCAGTACCAGTGCCGCCCAGCGCTGAAACTGGGCCTCGCTTGGTAAGTTATCAAACTCACAGGCTATTTGCAGATCGACTGTGGTGCTCATTGGTCAGACTCTTTTTTGGCTTGTTCTTTTTGCAGTCGCTTAACGCGCTCTGTTTCTTCGTGATGCTCATAGGCCTCAACGATGCGCGCTACCACTGGGTGGCGAACAACATCATGAGATTGGAAGAAGTTCATGCTTATTTCATCAACCTCACCCAAGACTTCAATGGCATGACGCAGGCCTGAGCGGGCGCCACGAGGTAAGTCGACCTGGGTGATATCACCTGTGATCACCGCCTTAGAGTTAAAGCCGATACGGGTCAGGAACATCTTCATTTGCTCCACCGTGGTGTTCTGGCTTTCATCGAGAATAATAAAGGCGTCGTTCAAGGTACGGCCACGCATATAGGCAAGTGGTGCAACCTCAATGACATTTTTCTCAATTAAGCGCTCAACCTTTTCAAAACCCAGCATCTCAAACAAGGCATCGTAAAGCGGGCGCAAATAGGGGTCTATTTTCTGAGTTAAATCACCCGGTAAGAAGCCCAGTTTTTCACCGGCTTCTACCGCAGGGCGGGTAAGTAAAATACGACGGATTTCCTGGCGCTCCAGGGCATCAACGGCAGCTGCAACGGCCAGATAGGTTTTACCCGTACCGGCAGGGCCAATACCAAAACATATGTCATGGTTCAGGATGTTGGCCACATATTGGCTTTGATTCGGGTTACGGGGCTTTACCACGCCTCGGCGGGTTTTAATAAAGACTTCTTTACCCCAGACGCTCGGCGCTTCTTGCTCCAGCACATCGGCTTCAATAATGGCCAGATGCACATGCTCGGGCTCGATTTCTTTTTGCTTGCCTTTGACCGGTGCAGTTTCAAGGTACAGGCTTTTGATGATCTCGCCTGCAGCCTTTGCAGTATGTGGTTTGCCGGTTATTTTAAAGAGGTTTTCGCGGTGCGCAATTTCAACTCCCAGACGACGCTCGATGTGTTTTATGTTCTCGTCAAAAGGACCGCATAAAGAAGAAAGGCGGGTGTTATCGGACGGTTCTAAATAAATATCGATGTTCTTCAGCTGGTTACTCAAAGTTGCTTCCTGTTGATTGGCGCCGTGGCCTTGGCCACAGCGCATTATTTTTATTAATTAGGGGTAAAGGTACCCACGCCAATCTCATTGGTTTGCTCTTCGCTTGGTGCCTTGGCGAGAATGTCGCTTGGGGCTACGTCACGACGCAGATTCATATCTGCTTCGGTACGGATAAGTTCACCACGTAGTGAGTTTGGCAGCGCTTCGGTAATACGTACATCGACAAATTGACCGATCACCGAGTGTGGACCTTCAAAGTTTACCACACGGTTGTTCTCGGTACGGCCACGCAGTTCCATCGGGTTCTTCTTCGAAGGACCTTCAACCAAAATACGCTGCTCGGTACCAAACATATCACGGCTGATCTTCTGCGCCATTTGATTGATGCGATCTTGTAAAATGTAAAGGCGTTGCTTTTTCTCGTCTTCGCTTACGTCATCCGGTAAATCGGCCGCCGGCGTACCCGGACGGGCGCTGTAGATAAAGCTAAAGCTCATGTCGAAGCCGATGTCATTGATAAGCTTCATTGTTGCTTCAAAGTCTTCGGTGGTTTCACCTGGGAAGCCGATAATAAAGTCAGAGCTCATGCTGATATTCGGGCGCACCTTGCGCAGGGCACGAATAGTCGACTTGTATTCCATCGCCATGTGGCCGCGTTTCATCAGATTAAGTATGCGATCTGAGCCGCTTTGCACTGGCAAGTGTAAGTGGTCAACAAGCTCTGGTATATCGGCATAGGCATCGACTATGTCTTGCGTAAATTCAACCGGGTGCGATGTGGTGTAACGAATACGGTCGATACCATCGATGGCGGCGACATAGCGCAGTAGATCTGAGAAATAGCAAATCTCACCGTCATGGGTGGCACCACGGTAGGCATTTACGTTTTGACCTAGCAGGTTCACTTCACGCACGCCTTGCTCGGCCAACTGGGCCACTTCTAGCAAAACATCGTCAAGAGGGCGGCTTACTTCTTCACCACGGGTGTAAGGCACCACGCAGAAAGTACAATACTTAGAGCAGCCTTCCATAATTGATACGAAAGCGCTCGGGCCTTCCGCTTTCGGCTCAGGTAAACGGTCAAATTTCTCGATTTCCGGGAAGGTAATATCAACGACCGAGCCTTCTTTGGCTTGTACTTGCTGGATCATTTCCGGCAGGCGGTGCAAGGTTTGCGGGCCAAATACGATATCAACGAAAGGCGCGCGTTGGCGAATGGTGTCGCCTTCTTGTGAAGCAACACAGCCACCCACACCGATAACCAGGTCCGGGTTTTTATCTTTTAACGGCTTCCAGCGGCCTAACTGGTGGAATACTTTCTCTTGTGCTTTTTCACGGATAGAGCAGGTGTTAAGCAAAATCACGTCCGCATCTTCGGCCTCTTCGGTCAGTTGATAACCATTGGTATCATCTAGAAGATCCGCCATTTTCTGGGAGTCATATTCATTCATCTGACAACCCCAGGTTTTAATATGCAGCTTTTTGCTCATTGAAATATTGCCTCGTTTTCAATCCGGTACTGACTATGCACGACTAGGCCAAGTTAATACTCTGGACCTGTGGTCATTGACTTAGCTTAGCCTAAAGGACGCGTATTTTATATGCTATCGCGCTATGAGCCAAGTATAGTTTTGATATTTGCCGCGCCGGGGTGCAGTAAATCAAAGATGCTTGACATCTTGATGTCAACAACTGCCATTTGCCTAAAGAACTGGGTTACAATTGCGCCAGCGAAACAAGAATAAGAGACAAGGCCAATGAGTGTAAAACAGGTGCTGATTGTCGGTGGCGGTATGGTGGGCGCAGCCTGTGCCATCAAGCTGGCCAAGCAGGGCATGCAGGTATGCGTTATCGAGCAGCAGGTAATAGACCCGCAGGCGGTTCTACAAAGCGATCAGGTTGATATTCGCGTATCCGCTATTAACCGCTTTTCCGAGCAGCTGTTGGACGAGTTAGGGGCCATGCCGGCTTTGCGTCAAAACCGTATTGCCCAGTACACCCAATTGGAGGCGTACGAAGATAAGCCCGAGCAGCTGCTTTTCGACTGCCAGGAACTTGGCGCCAGCCACTTAGGACATCTGGTCGAGAACAAGCTTCTACAAGCAGCCCTGTGGGCCCAGTTCGACCAATACGACATCAAGGTATGCTCACCCGAGGGACAAGCTCAGCAATTGCTGCAAACGTCTCAAGGAGCGACTCTTATCTATGAACACGAGCAGTTTCATTGTGATCTGATTATTGCCGCCGACGGTGGCCGCTCTCGTATTCGTCAATTAGCAGGAATTGGTGTGACCGGCTGGCAGTATCAGCAACATTGTATGGGCATACTGATAAAACTGGACGCCCCACAACAAACGAAAACCTGGCAACAATTTAAACCCAGTGGCCCCATTGCTTTTCTACCCATGCAATATCCCTATGCCAATCTTATTTGGTATGACCAAGGCGCCAAGCTTAAGCAACTGCAACAGCTGGATAAATCGGCGTTAAAGAAACAGATTGAAGCGCACTTTTTTACTCTTCCCGGTGACTTTGAGGTAGAAGCCGCCGCCGTGTTCCCATTAGCCCGTCAGCATGCAAATACCTATATCGGCTCACGCGTCGCACTCATTGGTGATGCTGCCCACACCATTAATCCTTTGGCGGGACAAGGAGTTAATCTTGGTTTTAAAGATGTGGATGCACTTGCTAAGGCGTTAGCTGATACCAGCGCGACCTTAGCGGACGCTCTGGCGCATTATCAGCGCACGCGCCGCACGGACAATCTGCTGATGATGAGTATGATGGATGCCTGTTATTTTGGTTTCTCGAACAGCGTATCGCCACTTAAATATTTGCGTAATTTGGCTTTGACAGCAGCGAACAAGGCTGGTCCGCTGAAACAACAGGTCTTGAAACACGCCATGGGCGGCATTACTTAATTGTAAAAGTGACTGCAAATCTATCTAAGCTGCTCAATAGGGCGGCTTTTTTTATGCCATAAAAAATCAGGTATATAACGAATGGATAGAAAGAAGTTTAAGGGTGTTTAAATGATTAAGAATCAGGATTGATATTTTTGAAGGATAACTAAGAAGGTTAATACATGGTGCGGAAGGTGAGACTTGAACTCACACATCCGAAGATACTGGAACCTAAATCCAGCGCGTCTACCAATTCCGCCACTCCCGCA